>JAYVVY010000396.1:0-2224 GCA_043786575.1 Ilumatobacteraceae bacterium | reverse complement strand
ACCGGCTCGCCACCGGGCAATGACAACCGCCGCGTGGTCGGGTCAAGTGTCGCGAAGAGACGGTCCTCCACCAGCACCCCGGCTTTCGTCAGCTGATTGAGCAGCGTGGACTTTCCTGCGTTGGTGTAGCCCACGATGGTCACCGCTGCCAGGCCGCTGCGGCCCCGGCTCTTGCGTTGCAACTGGCGTGTGTGTTGGAGCTCCTTGAGATCGCCCTCGAGCTTCGTGATGCGTCGCATGATTCGTCGACGATCGACTTCCAGCTTCGTTTCACCACCACCGAAGCGGCTGCCGACGCCGCCCCGCTGTTGCGAGAGATTGGCCTTGGCCCCACGGCGAAGCCGCGGCAGGCGGTAGCGCAACAGCGCGAGCTCGACCTGTGCCTTTCCTTCGAGTGTGTGCGCGTTCTGGGCGAAGATGTCGAGGATGACGGCGGTGCGGTCGAGCGCGGTACGCCCCAGCACCTTCTCCAAGTTGTACTGCTGCGCGGGGCTCAGTTCGTTGTCGAACACCACCGTGTCGGCGTCGACAGCCAGGCACATGTCGCGCAACTCCTCGACCTTGCCTTTGCCGATGTACCAGGTGTGGTCCGGAGAGTCGCGGCGCTGCACAATCCGTCCGGCCTCGTCGGCACCTGCAGTATCGATCAGGAGTGACAATTCGTCGAGCCCGGCTTCGGTGTCATCGTCGGTGTGGCCCGGGCGGGTGACGCCGACCAAAACGATGCGTTCACGCTTCGTGCGCTCGATCAGCGTGGCGCCAAGTGCTTCGTTGTAAGGCGAGTTCATACCGTTCCTCTCAGCACCACGTCACGTGTCAGGACTGCGTCATTCGTCGAGGTCCACAACGACCGTAGCGACGAACTGTGCCGGGCCGACCAGGGTGACGCGCCCCGGCAGTGGGTGGTGCAGACGTACCCTTGCATCGCCGCCGTCCATATGCACCACGATTTCCTCTGCGGTCGCAGGAACCAGGCCCCAGGCACTGGCGGCCCACGCGCTTGCGCACGCGCCAGTTCCACAGGCCTCTGTGATGCCGGCGCCACGCTCGTGAACCCGCATCGTGATCGCGTGCGGCTCGGGGCCGGGTTCGATGATCTCGAGGTTGACGTAGGGCACGATGCTGCCGAGCGCCAGCAGGTCGACCGCGCCGACTTCATCAACGCCGACCACCGCGTGCGGATTTCCCACACTGAGGTGCCGCACCGGGCGCAGCGGGTCGGCGCCAACGGCGTGCCAGTCGGCCGGTTCAGCAATGTCGATGACTGCGCCCATATCAACCGAAGCGTGCACTACGCCCGGCTGATCAGTGCTCGAGATGGTGACCAGTCGTTCGCCCGCGTCGGTCAGGATCAGCTGATCGTCCGTATCGCCACGACGCATCGCGAGAGCCTGTGCAAAGCAGCGAATGCCGTTACCGCTCATTTCCGCCCGCGATCCGTCGGCGTTGTAGAGCACCATCTGCGCCGCGTACCCATCGGCACTCTCCCCCACCAGCAGGCCGTCGGCGCCGACGCCTCGACGTCGGTCGCAGAGTTGGCGAGCGAGCGCGGGTAGGTCGGCGACGCCTGGGTGGAAGACGACCAGGAAGTCGTTCCCCAGTCCGTGGTGTTTGGTGAGGGTGAGCTGAGTCATAGGTGCTGCAGAACTGCGAGGACCTCGGCAACGGGGTCATGTTCGATCTGCACCCAGCGTATGCGGGGGTCGCGGCGGAACCATCGCTCCTGGCGGACTGCGAACTGCCGGGTGCGAATCTCCACCGAGGCCACCGCCTCGTCCAGCGACATCTCACCAGCGAGGTGGGCAATGAGCTCCTTGTAGCCCAGCGCCTGGCGCGCTGTGCGCGAGAGCGAATGTGGTTCCGCCAGCAGTTGCTCGACCTCTGCAAGCAGACCGGCGGACATCATCCGACGGACGCGCTCGGCGATGAGCGCGGTCAACACATCGCGGGGCCACTGCAGACCCACCTGTTGGAAATGAATCGGCGGATACTGATCGATTCCCGGACCGAACGAGCTGAATGGCCGGCCGCTGCCGAGTGTCACCTCCAGGGCGCGCACGACACGGCGTTCGTTGCTCGGCTCCATCCGGCCCGCGGCCACGGGATCCAGGACGGTCAGTTGGTCGTGCAGCGCCGCACAACCCTCCTGCGCCACCCGTGCCTCCAGGGCCGCCCGCACGTCTGGCCATCGCCCCGGAATCTCCATCGGGTCGGTGAGCGCGCG
>JAYVVY010000395.1:0-5175 GCA_043786575.1 Ilumatobacteraceae bacterium | reverse complement strand
ACCGCGATCCCGGTCGTCAAAGCCCTCACCGGCGAACGTGGCTGGGTCAACTCCAGTCTGCTGGTCACGGTCCCGATTGTTGCCGTATCGGCCGGGCTGCTGTGCCCGTTGCTGATGCCCGTCGGGCGCTGGATGATGGGCGTGAAGCGGAAGAAGTGGAAGGCGATGACGGAGTGAGTGTGACCATCGCAACGTCCGTAAACCCGCGCGCGCGGCCACTTTCAGTGTCATGCAGACAAGACTGTTCCGATGGCTGTTGACAAGCGCTCCGCCCGACTTGGCGTCCTTGCCACTGTGTCGCTCATTCTCATTGGTCTGCTCGGTGCCCGGCTGTGGTTCCTTCAGGGCGTCGAAAGCGAGGCTTACCAGGCAAAGGTGACGGCCTCGAAGACTGCTGTGGTCTACACGCCGCCCGAGCGTGGTCGCATTTTCGATGCGAAGGGCCGCGTGATGGCAGACAACAAGCGAATCCTCACCGTGACGGTGGACTGGGCGGTTGTCAAGAAGCTGAAGAACCGCAAAGAGTTGTTCGAGCGGCTGTCCGGTCCACTCGACACACCCGTCGACGACCTGATGCGGCGCTACGACCCGTGTTACCTCATTCCCAAGGACTGCAAGGAAGCACAGCTGTACGACCGTTTGTTGCCGTTGCCGCTGAAGGAAGACGTCGACGAAGACACGGTGGCGTTCATCAAGGAACGCAGCGAGGACTACCCCGGTGTTGATGTGGTGGTGCAGTACAAGCGGGTGTATCTCTATGCGCCACTGGCCTCGCACGTCGTTGGCTACATGGGTTCAATCACCAAGACGAACCTCGACACCTATCTCGCCCAGGGCTACAAACGCAACGAACGTGTTGGCCAGTTCGGCGTAGAGCTGAGCCTGGAACGAGAACTGCACGGCCGCTGGGGCAAGCGGGTGTACGAGGTAGACGCCTCGGGCAGCATCGTGCGCGAGCTCACGGACCAGCGTGTCGAGCCGGTGGCCGGCTTTGATGTGCAACTCTCCATCGATCTCGACTACCAACAGTTCGCCGAGCAAGCACTGGAGACCGAACTGCGATCACGGCGCGATCTGCCCTTCGAACCATCCGGCGACCACGCCCCTCGTAACCCGCTCGACCCGCTCACCAAGTTCACGACTCGTGTGTTCTTCAAGACGCTTCCTGACGGCACCAAAGTGGAGTATCCCGAGTACGTCAACCACAAAGCACCGGCAGGGTCTGTGGTGATGCTGGACAATCGCAACGGCCAGGTGGTGGCGATGGCCAGCTACCCGACGTTCGACAACCGGTGGATGGAAGCCGGTATCACCGGCACCAAGTACAAGGAACTGTTCCCCAGCAAACAGGCTGATGGAGTGACCCCCATCGATCCCGACCAATCGATCCTCGTCAACCGCGCGGTGCAAGGCAACTACAACTTAGGCTCCACCATCAAGCCCTTCGTGGCCTGGTCCGCAATGCACTCCGGGCTGATCACACCAACGGACGAATATCTCGACGAGGGCACCTACACGCTCAGCCAGATCCCCCCCGAGGATTGTCAGAACAACGGAGGCGATTACAAGTGCGTCTTCAAGAACGCTACGTGTGGCGACGCTCGCCCCTGCCAGTACGGCCCCGTCAACGTGGAGAGCGCTCTGGCGGTCTCCAGCGACTCCTTCTTCTATCGCCTGGGCGAGTTGTTCTACTACGCCAGCAAGAAGCTGCCTGAAGGTGAGCCGAACCTGTTGAAGGTCAACCTTGAACGCTTCGGGTTCGGTAGCAAGACCGGCGTCCAGCTGCCGTACGAATGGGGTGGCCGAATTCCCGATGATGCCACCAAGAAGGCGCTTGTCGACGCTGGCGTCTTGGCGCCGGGCGAGGAGCCGCGCCTCTTGGTCGGCGATGAAGTGCAGGTCGCAATTGGACAGGGCCTGATGGCAGCCACACCCCTACAGATTGCTGTTGCCTACTCCACGCTTGCCACCGGCGGGTTCCGCCAGCAACCGACGGTGGTCAAGGCAATCTACGCACCGTTGACCCCGGACCTTTCGCCAGGCGTCGCCGACTTGGCCAGCGGCGCCATCGTGAAGTCCTACGACGAGCCCACCATCGTGGACCAACTGGAAGACAACGGCTCGCTCGCCGCAATTGGCGCCGGCCTGCACCGAGTGATTCGCGGTCCGGGCACCACCTACCCTGGGGACTACAAGCATGCGCCGACCGGCTTCTCATTGTTCAAAGACTTCGACATCGAGGTTGCTGGCAAGACCGGAACTGCCCAAGGCGCGGCGAATCTACCCTGGAATGACTCGTCGGCCTTCGGTGCGTACGGAACTACCGCTGAGGTGCCATACACGGTGGTGGCCTACCTGGAGAAGAGCGGCTACGGAGCCAAAGCTGCTGGCCCGGTCACCAAGTGCATGTTCAAGGCGCTCACCGACCCCACCGTGATGGCGCCTGTGCTGGTCAGCGACACCCTCGACGTCAGCTCTACCCTGCCAGCGCCGTCGAATCCGCTCGTCAACACCGCCTGCCTCTCACGCGTATCCGATGGGCAAAAGGGATAGTTCGTCCAGATGGCGATGACGTTTCTCCAGCGCAAGCCCGACTCCGGGCTCGGCAACATTCGCTCCAGCCCCAGCGCTCCGTCGCGCAACATCGACTGGGTCTTGCTGCTGGCGCAGAGCGCGCTCTCGGTGATCGGTCTGGCGGTCATCTACTCCGCTTCGCACACCAAGTTCACCGATCCGTTCCTGTTCGTGACTCGCCAGGAGGTGTTCCTCATCGGAGCCTTCATCACGATGATCATCGTGATGAGCTTCGATTACGACTGGTGGAAGGATCGATCTCGGTTCCTCTATGGCGTCACGATCATGTTGCTGGTACTGGTGATTCTGATCGGCGCCGTCAGCGGCGGTGCCGCGCTCAGCTTCGATCTCGGCCCGCTCAAGCTGCAGCCGGCCGAGTTTGCCAAGTTCACCGTGCTGCTCACTGTCGCCGCGTACCTGGGTGACGACCGCAGCGAAGAGCTGCCGTACCACCGCTTCATCATCGGGTTGATACTGGTGGGAGTTCCGGCAGCACTGATCATCATCCAGCCCGACCTCGGGTCGGCGTCTGTGCTGATCACGATGGCGATGGGCATCATGCTGGTCGCAGGTGCGAAGGCCCGGTACATGTTCATGATCACCGCGGTCTCGCTGGCAACAGTGGGTGCAGCGGTGGTTGCGGGCTTCGTCAACGAGTACCAGTTGCTCCGGTTCCGTGCGTTCCTTCACCAGGACTCCCGCGAGAAAGACCTCCAAGACGTCATCTACCAGGGGCGCAATGCCATTCGGGCCCTGGCCACGGGTGGTATCGACGGTAAGGGTTGGCTGCAGGGCCCCATCACGAACGCCAAGAACGACATTCCCGTCCAATGGGCCGACTTCCCGTTCTCCGCAGTGGGCGAGCAGTTCGGGCTCATCGGCTGTGGGGTCGTGATTGGGCTCTACGCGTTGCTGCTATTGCGCATCTGGCGTATCGCCCACCTCTCACGCGATCTGCTGGGCACGTACCTCTGCGTCGGTGTGTTCACGATGCTGTTGTGGCAGATCTTCCAGAACATCGCCATGACCGTGGGCATCATGCCCATCACCGGTTTGCCGCTGCCGTTCATCTCCTACGGCGGCTCCGGCATCGTGACGTTCTTCGCACTGATGGGCTTGGTCCAAAACGTGCACATGCGCCGGTACCGATAGCTATCACTGCCGCCTGCAAACGGTGGCGGTAGGCTGTCCAGAACATGAATTCCCTCTGGGCGCGGATCAAACCGCTTCTGGCTCGGGTCACAAAGCCAGCCCGTGACATCGGGTGCGAGATCGGCGTGGCAACCCACCGGCAGGCGCTGGTGACGGTTCGTTTACTGCTCGCATCACCCGAAACGTACGAGCCCGGCGTGTCCAACCAGGGGTTGCAGGTCCATCACGAACTCAAGACCGAGCGCGACGCTGATGTCGCCACGCGCACCGATGCGCACCTGAAAACACAACACGATCCAACGCGACGGCATGTAGGTGGATTTTCCCCACGCACGTCGAGTCGCGACGCGCGCCCTTTCAGGGTGCGCATGAGAAGGGACTGCACCAATGGACAACAACGAGCTCGATCTGGCACATGCCACCGAGAGCGCCGGGCAGGCTGTGCCCCAGTCGGCGGAGATCTTCGAGGCTGAATCGGCGGCTACATCCGCAGAGGGCCTGGACGGAACGGAATCGCTGGACGATCCGACAGTAGCCACGGCCGCGCGTAAACGCCGTCGCGGGTCGCGCGGTGGCCGCAACCGCAAGAAGCCGCGCCCGGCCGGCGAGGCGGGAGCCGACACCGACGACGAGTTCGACGACGATGCAGACTTCGACGATGCGGATGACGGTTCGAACGACGACAGTTCGAACGATGACAGTTCGAACGACGATGCTGCGCCACAGGGCCTGCCGTCGGCCAAGAAAGCGGCACCCCGTCGTCGGCCAGCCGTCACCGCCGAGAACGACGTCGAGCTGCCCGATCGCCTGAGCGAGAACCGGCCGTCACCAGAGGCAGCCGAGAAGGCGCTGGTCCGACGGCCACAGATTGGCGACACACGGCCATCGACTGCGGCTCCTGCAATTGCGCCGCCCGGGCCTGCCAATGGTCAGCCGAACGGAAAAAACACCCAGCGCGCCAAGAGCCCCAAAACTGGCGGCGGCGCTCCCAAGCCGAACGGCAACTCGTCCGCTGATCAGCGAATTGCGGACTCAGACGGCGGCGATCAGTCTGGCGAGAGCGAGGCTGCACGCAAGAAGCGACGTCGTGGCGGCAAGGGCCGCGGCACCGGCACCGGCACCGGTGGCGGTGGCGGCCGCAACGAGCCGATGCCCGAGCTGGATGCCGACGTGCTGGAGCGTCGTCGTGGCCGCGAGCGCAACGGCCGCCCTGTTGGGCGCTACCTGATGTGCGTGCAGGTGCGCCCCACGCTCACCCAGGTGGCCGTCCTGGAGGGCCGCACGCTGATTGAGCATTACGTCAGCCGGCCCGCCGACGACGTCAGCCAGATTCACGGCAACATTTATGTTGGCAAGGTGCAGAACGTGCTGCCTGGCATGGAAGCTGCGTTCGTCGATATCAGTACCCCAAAGAACGCGGTGCTGTACCGCGGCGACGTGCAGTACGAC
>JAYVVY010000394.1:0-2450 GCA_043786575.1 Ilumatobacteraceae bacterium | reverse complement strand
TGGTTATCGGGCGTGCAAGCGCTGCCGCCCCGACGCGTCACCCGGCTCGCCTGAATGGAACTCGCGAGCCGACGTCGTCGGTCGCGCGATGCGGTTGATTGCCGACGGCCTTGTCGATCGCGAGGGCGTCGGTGGCCTGGCCACCCGACTGGGTTACAGCGAACGCCAGGTGAACCGGCTACTCGTCGCCGAGGTCGGGTCCGGGCCGCTGGCGCTCGCCCGAGCGCAGCGTGCGCAGACAGCTCGGATCCTGATCGAGACCACCACGCTGCCGATCACGGAGGTTGCGTTCGCCGCCGGCTTCCAGAGTGTCCGCCAGTTCAACGACACCGTGCGCGAGGTCTACGCCGCCAATCCCACCGACATGCGAACGGCGAAGTCTCCAAGCCCGGTGAGTGGCCCGCTGACTGTGCGGTTGGCATGCCGCGAGCCGTTCGACGGCGACGCGCTGTTGGCGTTCCTTTCGCTGCGCGCCGTACCCGGTGTCGAGGTTGTCGAGGGCGCGACATACCGCCGCTCGCTGCGGCTGGCCCGTGGTCTCGGCGTGGTGTCGATCACGGTGAGCGGCGCAACAGTGTCGTGTGCGCTCACGCTGGACGATGTTGCCGACGCGCAGGCAGCTGTGCAGCGCACACGCCGACTGTTGGATCTTGACTGCGACCCGGCCACCATCCGCGACCACCTCGCCACCGACCCGCTGCTGGCGCCGCTGGTGGAGAAGCGGCCGGGGCTGCGAGCACCCGGCCATCCCGATGGAACCGAGTTGTTGGTGCGCGCCGTCCTGGGCCAGCAGGTGAGCGTCGTCGGCGCCCGCACATTGGCGTCCCGGCTGGTTGCAGCTCACGGTGAACAGCTGCTCGAGCCGGTCGGCGGCGTGACCCACGCGTTCCCTTCCGCCGCAACCATTGCCGGACTGTCGCCGACCGACTTCGCCATGCCGCGGGCGCGCGGCGCGGCGCTGATCGACGCCTGCGCCAGGATCGCCGACGGCTCTCTGGTGCTCGACGCCGGCAGTGACCGCGCCGAGACAGTCGCCGCGCTGCAAGCAGTCAAGGGCATCGGCCCGTGGACGGCCGGCTATGTCGCCATGCGCGCCCTTGGCGACCCCGACGTCTTTCTGCCCACCGACCTCGGTGTGCAGCACGCGCTGTCCGCACTGGGCGCAGATTCTACCCCACGGGGGGCAGCCGCGTACGCCGAGGCCTGGCGGCCATGGCGCACGTACGCACTGCACCATCTGTGGGCACACTTGTAAAGGAGCAATCAAATGAACCGCAGCGAACAAACCCTCCCCGTCCTCGGCGCCACCGACGAACTGTCGCGCGCCACGATGGCGACACCAGTCGGCGAGCTGACAGTGATCGCCAGCCCCCGCGGCCTACGTGCCGTGCTGTGGCCCAACGAGTTGGATGAGCCCGACCGGCTACCGACAGCTGATGACGGCGATCCGGTTGCGGCCAAAGTGTTGCACGAGGGGATCCTCCAGCTGAGCGAGTACTTCGCCGGCGATCGCCACGAGTTCGATCTCCCGCTCGACCCAGTGGGCACCGATTTCCAGCAGTCGGCGTGGATGCAACTGCGGCTGATCCCGTACGGATCGACCATCTCCTACGGCGAGCAGGCCAGGCGGTTGGGCGACGTGCGTAAGTCACGCGCGGTCGGCGCAGCCAACGGTCGCAATCCGATCAGCATCGTCGTGCCCTGCCATCGAGTCATCGGCGCCAACGGCTCTCTCACCGGCTTCGCCGCCGGCCTCGAAGCCAAGTCCTGGCTACTTCGTCACGAACAAGGCACCCTCACACTGCTCGACTAGGCAAGCAAGCTTTAGCGGTGGCGGGCTTTGAGTTGTTGCTCGCGAGCCAGACGGGCCTCTGCTTGTTTCTTCTCTTTGGCTGCCTTGCGCTTTGCCTTCGTCTCCTCGTCGGCGGTGCGAGCGGGCAGCACTTCCACCTCGACGCGTTCGACGGGCGGCAGCGCCAACGTCTCGTCGTGCTTCAGCACCCGAGTCAGCACTTCGGCAGCGGTGGCCTCGCCAGCGACGGAGGAGGCGAGCATCAACCGAGTGGTAGCCAGACCGAACTCTTCGATGAGCGCCGGGGTGACTTCCAGCAGCTGCTCCTCGTTGGGATTGTCGGAGTGGTCGCCGAGTGCGTCGATGCACTTGGCCAGCGCCGGGTCGGTGACCAGCGTTGCGACCTGCTCGAGGCCACCGTTCATGCGGCCGCGGGCGGCGGTGGCGCGAACGGCAAGCAGACGGGCTTCGACATCGGTGAAGCCGCCCTCGCGGGCACCGCACAATTCATCGAGTGCGGCGACATGATCTTCGGGCAGCGAGGCCACGAGGGTGGCAAGCTCCTCATCGGTCATCGCGGCAAATGCGCGATCGAGCAACGACAGGGCTTGCAGGCGGTTCTTGAGCTGGCTCATCGGGCTGCAAGGCTACCGTGCGC
>JAYVVY010000393.1:0-6839 GCA_043786575.1 Ilumatobacteraceae bacterium | reverse complement strand
TCCACACCGGGGCGGGCCGGGTCGAGGTACATTCGCGACGTACTGATGCCTTCTTCGAACAGCTCCTTGCGAGCCCGTTCGAACGCTGTCTCGCTGCGGTTGCGGATCTTGACAGCCCGGTTACTGGCCATGCCGAAACTCTCCTTGTACAGCCTGCCATCGGGGTCACGCAGCGTGTCCGCTGCCGACTCGTAGGTGCCCGCGAGCCACGAACCGAACATCACGTTCGCTGCTCCGGCGGCGAGCGCCAAGGCCACGTCGCGGGGGTGGCGCACCCCACCGTCGGCCCAGATCACCTTGCCGTGCGTGGCGGCCTCGGTTGCACAGTCGTGCACCGCACTGAACTGCGGGCGACCGACACCGGTCATCATCCGCGTGGTGCACATCGCACCGGGCCCGACACCAACCTTGACGATGTCGGCGCCAGCGTTGATCAGGTCGCGGGTGCCGCCGGTGGTCACCACGTTGCCAGCAACGATCGGCACATCCGGCGCCACCGCGCGTACTTCCTCAATGGCGCGCAGCGTGCGCGTCTGATGGCCGTGCGCGGTGTCGATCACCAAGACATCGGCGCCGTACGACAGCAGCGCCTTGGCCTTTGTGGCGGGGTCGCCGTTGATGCCGACGGCGGCAGCCACCAGCAGGCGTTGCTGACTGTCGACTGCGGGGGTGTAGATGGTGCTGCGCAACGCACCGGTGCGAGTAGCACAACCGATCAGCCGGCCCTCCCCGTCAACTACGGGCGCAACCGACAGGCGTTGACCGCTGAGCCGGTCGTAGATCTCTGCGGGTGCGGTGCCGTCCTCCAGTACCACCAGCTCGCGGCTCATCACGTTCTTCAACTGTGTGAAGCGGTCGTAGCCAGCTGCGTCGTGCTCGGTGAAGATGCCTTCGGGACGTCCGTCTTCGTCGACGATCACCACGGCGCCGTGGGCACGCTTGTGGATGAGACCAAGGGCATCGCCAACGGTGTGCGTCGGGCTGAGCGTGATGGGCGTGTCGTACACCAGGTGCCGCGACTTCACGTATGCAATGACCGTCTCCAAGACATCCAACGGAATGTCCTGCGGCAGCACGGTGATGCCACCGCGGCGAGCGACGGTCTCTGCCATGCGCCGGCCAGCCACCGCAGTCATGTTGGCAACCACGACAGGGATCGTTGTGCCCAGCTTGTCAGGCGTGACCAGGTCGACGGAGAAACGAGACGCGACATCGCTGAGGCTGGGCACCATGAAGACGTCGCTGTAGGTCAGGTCGTACGGAGGGGTACTTCCGAGGAATTGCATTGCGCTGGCTACCTTTGCTCACTGTCGTTGAAAAGATGGCGTGGTTGCTGACCGGTTCCGATGAAACAGCCGCCCAAGGCTACCGTGGCGCGATGACGACGCCGGTGGTTCTCGTACATGGTTGGGGTGGCTCCTTCGAGAGCACGTGGCAGCGCAGCGGTTTCACCGAGTTGCTGCGTGACGCGGGCAGACCTGTGATCGGTATCGACCTGCTGGGGCACGGCCACGCGCCCAAGCCGCACGAACCGGAGGCGTACGCGGACCTGACGTTGCGAGTGCTGGACGCGATGCCCGACGAGCCGGTCGACGCGGTGGGGTTCTCGCTGGGCGCCATCACGCTGCTGCAAATTGCATGCAGCCAACCGGGACGCTTTCGCAAGCTGGTGCTGGCCGGCATTGGTGGCACGCTGTTCGAGCCCGACGACCACTCGGGCGAGCGCATTGCGGCCGCCATCGAGGGCACAGCTGATACTGCCGACGTCGGGTCACACGTGTTTGCCCAGTACGCACACCAAGCGGGCAACGATCCTGTGGCATTGGCGGCCATCATGCGCCGTCCGCGGCAGCGTTTCACCACCGACCTACTCACGGGCGCCACCTGCCAGACTCTGGTAGTCATCGGTGACAAAGACTTCGCCGGCCCCGGCGAGCCGCTGGCGGCTGCATTACCGAACGCGACGCTGAAGGTGTTGCGCGGCGTCGATCACTTCGCCACGCCAGAGGCCTTCAGCTTCATCGATGCTGCGCTCGACTTCCTCGACGCCATTCCCGCATGACGGGTGCCTCCATCGAGCGCGCATTGGAGATTCTGCGCAACGGCGGTTTGGTCGCGATTCCGACGGAGACCGTCTACGGACTGGCCGGTGATGCCTCCAACGAGGCTGCGGTACTGCGCATCTTCGCCGCCAAGGGACGGCCTGCCGATCATCCGTTGATCGTGCACGTGGCTGCGGCCCAGCAGTTGGGCGAGTGGGCCGCATCGATTCCGCCGGCGGCGGCAGTGCTGGCGGAGACCTGCTGGCCAGGCCCGCTCACCCTCTTGGTGCCGAAGGCCGCACACGTGTTGTCGGTGGTCACCGGCAGTCGCGAAACCGTGGGTGTCAGGGTGCCGGCTCATCCGCTGACCACCGAATTGTTGGCTCGTTTCGGCGGCGGTCTGGCGGCACCTTCGGCAAACCGCTTCGGCAAGGTCAGCCCCACTACGGCGGCGCACGTCGTCGCCGATCTCGGTAGCCGAGTGGACTATGTGCTGGATGGCGGTGCGTGCCCCGTCGGGGTGGAGAGCACCATCGTCGACTGCACCGTCACTCCCCCGCAGATCCTGCGGCCCGGCGGCATCGGTAGCGAGGAGGTCAGTGCGCTGCTGAGTGGCGCACTGGCCGAAGCCGTTGGCCCGAGCCGTGCGCCCGGAATGCTGGCCTCTCACTATGCCCCGAGTGCACAGGTCGTATTGGTCGACACCGCCGAGGATGCTGCGGCCGTTGCGGCGACATCACCGGGCGCCTGGGTCCTCGACCACTCCGACGACCTGATCGAGTACGCCCGCGCGTTGTACGCCGAGCTGCGCGATGCAGACGAACGCGGCGTACGGACCATCATCGCCGTCATGCCGCCGGCAATCGGCCTTGGTCACGCCATCCGCGACCGCCTCACCAAAGCCGCCGCCCACTAGTTCACAATCGCACGTGAGTGCGTCACACATCGCCGAGACGGTTCAGATTGGCAACCCATTCGTCGCGCACCGAGTCGATGTCGGGGGCTGGGTCGCCCTCCAACGCAGCGACCATCAGGCTGACAGTGGTGGCACCCGCATCCGGGACGAGGTCGAGACGACACCAGCACGGTGACGGATCGTGAAGGAAGACCTCCAGCAGATAGGGCGGGTCGTCGACCAACACCTCCCCCATCCATGACGTGACGACCAGCAACGCCTCGTACGCCTCCACCGGCAACACGTCGATGGTGAACGACGGCGCATCGTGTTGCACGCCGCGCACCGAGCGACGCTCGCTTCGCTGGGGGGCAGCAGGCGGCGAGGCCTCGGTGGTCGCTGGCGACGGCTGCGCCGATGCAGGAATGGTTGCGTCAGGTTCGGCTAACCGTCGAGCAGCCTCCTCGTACGCGGCATTGAGTTCCTGCATGCCAGCTGCGTCGCCACCGTGATCGGGGTGCAGCCGCTGCGCCAGCCGGCGACGCGCGGCAGCCAGCTCGGCCAGTGTGGCCGACGCCGCAACTCCCAGCACCCTGTACGGATCCGTTGTCACGATGAGTAGGTGATGCCGCGAAGCTCTGCATACTTGGCGCGCACGTCGACAGCACCGGCAGGCCGCTCAATGGACGACATCGCGCCGAGACCCCAACGCTGGCCGACCTCATCATGCGACTGCCCCATCGCCACGGCGGCTGCCTGCACACACGCACCTGTCGCAACTGCTTCATCAGCGTCGGCGGCGCCAACCGGCAGGTCACACAAGCCCGAAAACACCGTCCGATAGGCAAGCGACCGAGCGCCGCCGCCCACCAACACGACACGATGCACTGGCGCCACGGCCCGAATCGCGTCGAGCGCGTCCATCAGCGAACAGCACACCCCTTCCACAGCAGCGCGCGCCACCTGTTCGCGCGAGACATCACTGCGCAACCCGCTCATCCACCCCGTGGCGCCGGGCAGGTTCGGCGTGCGCTCGCCGTCGAAATACGGCAGCAGCGTCAGCCCATTGGCGCCAGCGGGCGCCGCCAGCGCCAACGCCTCGAACTCTTCGCGACCAGCGCCCAGCAGGCGGGCGACGGCGTCGGTGACCTTGGTGGCATTGAGCGTGCACGCGAGTGGGAGGTAGCGGCCGGACGCGTCGGCGAAACCGGCAACCAACCCGCTGGGATCTACTGTCGGAGCGTCGGACACCGCAAAGGCTGTGCCCGATGTGCCAATCGAGATGACGGCCGTTCCAGCTGTCAGCCCAAGACCGAGCGCGGCGCCCATGTTGTCGCCGGTACCGCACGCCACGGGGATGCCGTTCCATTGGCCCACAACTTCCGTAGGGTCCGCGATTCGTGGCACGGCCTGCGACCAGTCACGGTCGCCGTCGACAATCTTGAGCAGGTCCCATCGGTAGTCGCCGGTGAGCGGCGACCAGTAACCAGTTCCAGACGCATCACCGCGATCACTGACCAGCGAGCCGGTCAGCCGATACGTGAGCCAATCGTGCGGTAGCACGACGTGCGCCAACCGCGCCCACGCAGCGGGGTCGGTGCGGTGCAGCCAGGACAGCTTGGTGATGGTGAACGCGGCCACCGGCACACTGCCGACTGCCGCCGCCCACTCCACGGCACCGCCTGGCAGTTGCTTGCACAGCCACCCGGCGTCGGCAGCAGATTCGGTGTCGTTCCACAGTTTCGCCGGGCGCAGGACCTCGCCGTCGGCGTCGAGTGTGACCATCCCGTGCTGTTGACCCGCAACGCTGATGCCGACTACGTCGGGATGGCCCGCGTCGGCTACCGCTGCTGCGTATGCCAGTTCGAATGCACTCCACCAGGCAGATGGATCCTGTTCGGATCGTGGCGGAGTTGTTGGTGGATGCGGAGCCGAACCGCGGCCAACCACCCGGCCACTGGCAGCCTCGCGCAGCTCCACCTTCGTGCTCTGCGTTGACGAGTCGACACCCGCGACAACCTTCACGTTCAGCGACCGGTGAACGTGGGGGTGCGCTTCTCCATGTATGCCGTAACGCCCTCGCGGAAGTCGTCGGTACGCAGCAGTGGCAACAGCTGCAGGAACACATGGTGCACGTTCTGCTCGAAGGTTTCGGTTTCGGCAGCACGCATCATGCGCTTGATTGCCCGCACCGCCAGCGGGGCGTTGGCAGCGATCTCGCCGGCCAGGTTCTGCACGAACTCGTGGAACAGATCGTCGGCGACCACGTGATTGACGAGACCCAATTCGAGTGCCTCGTCCGCCTTCAGGGTGCGGCCGGTGAACGCAATCTCGGCAGCCTTGGCGTAGCCGACCATTCGTGGTAGCAACCACGTACCGCCGCTCTCGGGGACGATGCCACGCTTGGCGAAGCCGGGGTTGAGCTTCGCGGACTGGGCGGCAACTCGGATGTCACAACCCAGTGCCAGGTCAAGGCCGTAGCCGGCCGAGCCGCCATTGAGCGCGCAGATCGTAGGGGTGTCCAGGTTGTGCAGCACTGTCGGTGGTGTGAAACGTAGGTCGATCTCGCTAGGGACACCGCCAGAACCCATCCCACCCAGCGAGCCCTTGCTCGCGCCCATCTGCGCTGCCATGTCGAGGCCGGCACAGAAGGCCTTTCCGGCACCGGTGATGACGATGCAGCGCACCTCCGGATCGCGGTCGGCTTGTAGCAATCGCTCGGACAACTGGTCGAGCATGAGGCCCGAGATCGTGTTCATTCGGCCCGGTGCATTGAGGGTGATGGTGGCGATGTGCTCGGCCACCTCGTACAAGACTTCGTCAGCGACGGCATCGGCTCGGTTCGACATGCACAGAACCGTAGTCGTCCCGTCATCGAATTCGCCGAGTGGTGCTTGTCCATGTGTCCGCCGACGACATACACTGCGCGTCTTGAATACCACCGGGTCGCACCGTGCGGCTCGGCTCCTAGGGGGAGAAACCCAAATGCAGAAATCCAGCATGCGTCGCTTCGGCGCAGTGCTCGCAGGATTGGCCATCGTGGCCGCATCCTGCGGCGACGACAAGACGGACAGCTCGGCCGACACGACCGCAGCAGCCGTTGAAACCACCGCAGCAGCCGTTGAAACCACCGCAGCAGCCGTAGACACCACTGTTGCCGACACCACCCCGGCAGCGGGCGGCAACGAAATGGCCGGAATGAAGGGCACCACCCCGCTCGTCGAGCTGAGTGACGACTTCAAGGAGCGCCTGAAGGGCACACCTACTGGTTCCGCCGATGGCGGCCTCACCGACTTCAACTACGCCGGCGAGACCTACGACGCAATTGTCAATATCGCGTTGGCAGCAGAAGTTGCCGGCACCGATGGTTCGGCCATGGCCGATGAGATCGTCGGCGTCACCAAGGACGGCGAAAAGTGCACCACGTACGCCGATTGCCTGGCCTTGATCAAGGCCGGCACCGACATCGACTATGACGGCTACTCCGGCCCGATCACGATGAACGGCAACGGCGAGCCCCTCCAGGCCAGCTACGGCGTCTTGGTGTTCGGCGAGGGCAACCAACTGGACGACTCGAAGCTCACGTTCATCACCGCCGAAGCTCCGGAGTCGGCTGTCAAGCCGCTGCAGACCACCGACGTGACCCGCGAGGGCGACGGCGTGTTGACATTCGGTGGACTTCTGCCCCAGACCGGCTCCCTGGCGTTCCTCGGGCCGCCGGAATTTGCTGGTGCTGAACTGGCAATCGAAGACATCAACGCAGCAGGCGGCGCACTCGGCAAGCCTGTCACCTGGTCGCCTGGCGACTCGGGCGACACCAGCACCGACATCGCCAGCCAGACGGCTGACCGTCTGCTCGGCGAAGGCGTCGACGCCATCATTGGTGCCGCTTCCTCGTCGGT
>JAYVVY010000392.1:0-7989 GCA_043786575.1 Ilumatobacteraceae bacterium | reverse complement strand
GGTGTTGGTGGGCGATGTCAGCGGGTGCGTGAAGGCCTTCACCGTGCGACGAATTGCCGTGAGCCCGAAGCTGGTGCCTTCACCCCACGCTTCGGTCTGCACGCGGAACCACACACCGCGCTCACCGGTGTGTGCGTCGATCCAGATCATGAACCCGATGAACCCGATCGGAGCGAGCAGGGGAGCGACCAGCGACCGCCACTCACGTCGATCGCGAATGGCGAAGAACGACGCAATCGCACAGGCGGCGATCAAGGCAATGCCGTTGGGTCGCGTCGCAGTTCCCACCGCGGCAAGGACGCCAGCGAGCAGCCATTGGCGCTTGAACAAGAACCATAGGCAGCCGGCGGCCAGCGTGAGCAGCAGCGCCTCGGTGTAGGCAAACGAGAGCACGAAGCTGCCGGGGAACAGGGACATGAGCACCATCGAGCGCTCGGCAATCCGTACGCCGAACAACTCGCGAGCAAGGAGGCCCACGAGCATTACAGCGATCGCTCCGAGCACGAAGTTGGTGAACAACGCGGCCACGGTGTCGCCGCCGGGCAGCACTTTGTCGACCAGTCGCACCAGCATCGGGTACGCCGGGAAGAACGCAGCGCGCGCATCACTGACGTCGTACGTGACATTCGGCTGCACCACTCGCGGGTACCCGGACCTGATGATCTTCAAGTACCACAGGCCGTCCCACGAGGTCAGTACATCCATGATTGGTCGCACGGCACTGGTGGGGATTGCCTTGCTGGCGTAGTGCGGGTCGGCGAAGGTGGCGTCGGGGAAGTTGTCGCGCACGAAGTTGGCGTCGGCGCGCAGTTCGGCGGCGACAATGGCTGCGCCAATCATCACGCAGATGCGAGAGAACAGGTAGACGAGTCCTGCCTTGCGAATGACGCTGCGCCAGGCAGCAGTCTCGGTGAGCGGGTCGAAAATGGGGATTTCAGCGGTGGCGGTGGTCATCGGAGAGTTGTCGAGCGTCGAAACGAAGCGACGCTAACACCCTGAGTCGTCACCAACGGCTCATGGGCAGGACACGCTGGCGAGGGCCGAACTTTGGGGGTCGCGGACTGGCCGAGAGCAACAGCTTGGCTGCCCGGCCGCGCTGGCCGGCATATGGTTCGAGCAATTCCAGCATCTCGTCGTCGGTGCCGCGGGCGCGCCCAGTGAGAGCGAAGACGACTGCGTTCTTGAGGTGAAAGTCGCCCACTGCCAGCGCATCTGGGTCGCCGAGTGCAGTCGCCATCACCGAACCGACCGTCCACTGCCCGATACCGGGCAGCAGCTGTAACTGGTGGGCAGCCTGCGCCGGCGGCAAGTCAGCCAACAGGTGAAGTCGTCGCGCGTGGCGTGCTACTTCGCGAAGTGCATTGGCACGCTTGGTCTCGATGCCGAGGGGGTGAAACCACCATGCCGGCCGGAGGGCCAGGTCGTCTGGCGCCGGCGGAAGGCGCAGGGTGGGGTGTGGCCCCGGCGCAGGCGCGCCCAGCTGGCGAACGAGTTGGTGCCACTGGCGAGTTGCCTCACCGGCGGTGATGCGTTGGCCCAGGATCACCGGCAGCAGTTCGTGGTAGAGGGTGTGGCTGGCGCCGAAGGTCACGGCAGGCGACGTTCGCTGCGCGGCGAGCAGCTGCGGATGACCGGTCCGGAAGGTGTGGCCGACGTCGAGCGCGCCCGTCATCGCAGGGACGTGCGCCAGCAACCATGCGGCACCTTCGCCGAAGGCCTCGGCTCGCGTCGGGCCGTCGCTCCAGTCGAGGTGCAGCGTGCCCCCACCGTCGGGCGTGTGCGTCGCCCGCCAGAACTCACCGTGGTCGAGCTGCGTGGTGGGGTCGTGCGTACCGAACCTGTACGCCGCAAGCACCCGCCGCAACGGGTCGCTGCGAGGAGGGGCAACGGAAGCACGAGGCACATGGCGAGCGTAACTCGTCGGTGTGACGCGGAATCGGACAGCATGGGGCATGGCCGTCATCGAACGTTCCTCGCCCGCCGAAGGCGTGGTCCTCCTTACCCTGAATCGTCCGTCATCGTTGAACTCGATGACCGCAGAACTGGTGCAGTCGTTACACGACCACATCCGCGAGATTGCGGTCGATCCGGTGGCCCGCGTGGTGATCCTGACCGGCGCCGGGCGGGGGTTCTGCGCGGGTCTCGACCTTCGCGGTTACGGAACGGCGCCACACACCGAGCACCTCGGCCGCACGCAGGCTGGGTTCGCAGTGCAGAAGCACATCGCGTCGCTGATTCCAGCGTTGCGGTCGCTGCCGCAGCCGGTGATCGCTGCCGTCAATGGTCCAGCCGCCGGGGGAGGGTTCGCGCTGGTGCTCGGGTCCGACATCCGGCTGGCGGCTCGCTCGGCAAAGTTCAATGCTGCGTTCATTCGCATCGGGCTGTCCGCGTGCGACATCGGCACCAGTTGGTTGCTCCCACGCATCGTCGGCGTGGCGCGTGCGCAGGAGCTGATGTTGACGGGCCGCGTCTTTGACGCCGAGGAGGCGTACCGAATTGGCCTGGTCGTCGACCTGCTCGACGACGACACGTTGCTGGACGCGGCGCTGGCGAAGGCGGCCGAGATCATGCGCAACAGCCCATTTGGGGTGGCACTGACGAAGGAAGGCATGTGGGGCGCGCTGGAGATTCCCGCGTTGCAGAATGCCATTGACATCGAGAACCGTCAGCAAATCATGGCCAGCGCCACGGCCGACCATCGCGAGGCTTTGGCAGCGTTTTCAGAGCGGCGCCCACCGCTGTACACGAACCGCTGACAGACCTGAACTGCTGACGAGTGGTCCGACGCTGAGTGAGCCAAGTCGCCTTTGATTCGGATCGTCAGTGGTTAACTCCGTCTTGGCGACCCTGAGGCGGCCGATCTGAACCGAAACGACACGAGGATCAGGCCGGCGCCGAGCAGGATCAAGGACAGTGCGCCGCCAGCGAGCGGTGTGCTCGAACTGCTACCCGTAGCGGGCAGCTCGCTGGGTGGAGGCGGTTGCACTATGGGTGGTGGCGGTGGCAGCTGGGTGGTGGGCGGGCTGGTGGGCGGCGGGGGCGGTGGTAGCGCGGACACGACGTTGGACACGCACGACGGGTCGTAGGCGGCCTGCCACGTCAACGTCACGACCACCTGTCCGAGGGTGCCGGTGAGGTCCGTCAAAGTGATGAGGAACTGCGGCAGGGTGGAGGTCAGGGCCAGCGTGCTCAGGTTCACGCCGCCGTTCCCATCGAGCGGCTGGCTCGCCACCCCTGCAATCGCGTTGCCGTCGCTGTCCACGAAAGCGACCGAACCGGACCCGTACTGAGTTCTCGGGGGAGCGCTCACGAGCATTGAGAGCCACTTGCTGGGAGCGCACGCCTGGCTCGGGACCACAAAGGACGCGGACAGCACGCGGATGGCGCCCTGCCCGCAGCTCCCCCCGCTGAAGGCGTCGAAGTTCTGGATCTGAGCGTTGCCGTAGTCGGCGTTCACCCACAGGCAGGCCGGCCGCTGCGGGTCGGCGTTCACGGTGTACATGTAGCCCGCGTCGATGAGAATCTTCGGGAAGTTGTCGCAGCTAGCGCCGGTCGAGTAGCTGAAGCACGCCACACGGTTGAGGTTGCCGTCGGGCACGTAGACGCGTGCGCCGATTTGCACCGCGGGCCCGTTCCACGGCTCATTCCCACCGATGACCGCAGGCATCCCGGCCGGTGTCGGCGCGCTCGCGCCCGAGAGGTCGAAGCACTCGTCGGTTCCGGTCGGCAGGCAAAAGCCCGTGGTGCCGCCGGAGGAGTTGAGCAACGGGAACGCCGAGCCGTTGCTGCCGACGTAACCGGCCGGCAGTGTGATCGGCCACGAGCCCGCGCAGGAACCCCCTGTGCTCGGGTCGAAGCAGCCCATGACAGAGTTGCCGCCGCTGAGGATTGTGGGCACGAGGACCTTCGCCCCGATGGTGGCAGTGACAGGGACCGGCTCGCTCGTGGCGAAGTTGCCGGCACCGACGTTGACCGTGAAGGGCTGGCTGGCGCAGGCGGCGAATGTCGTCAGACTGAAGCACAGGAGCGTGTTGGCGGTGGCCGCAATGCCGCCGGCTGATGATTGGCCGGTGACGTAGTTGAACGAGTACAGGTTCGAGCCGACCTTCATCGGGATGCTCGTGATGCCACCGTCACCCACGCCGCTCAGGGGCGTGAACCCGCAGAAGAGGTTCGCTGGCTGCTGGTTCGTGTCGACACAGACGACGCCGGCGGTGTTGTCGGGGACGCGCGTCGTGTAGATGTACAGCTTCCCTGTGGCCTGGTCGAGGTACAGCCCCGGGTGGCTCGATCCCGTGAAACCGATGCCGCCGGCGTCGGTGATGACCTTGGAGTTCGTGTCCCAGCACTTGCTGGCGTCGACCTGCTTGTGGCAGGCGAGGTTGAGCACGCTGGCGTGATGGAACACGTTATAGACGGCCGTCGGGGTGAGCGCGACATCCCAGCCGTCGCCACCCGAGCTGCCGGCGAAGTTCGACGCCGGAGGTACCGGAATGGTGACGTTCGCCGTGTAGGTCACCGTGGTGGATTCGGCACCCGCGGGCACTGCGAGCACAAGGCCCGACATGGCGATCACCACCCCCGTGACGACCCCGATCCGACCCGACCAACCCTGAACTTGCGACATGAGAACCCCCCGTCCTACTTGTTGGAAGATAGGCACAAACTGTGATTGAGAGCAAGCAGTTTTGTTTCGCCAGGGAAGCTGTTCGGCCCGATGTCACCCCGCCCTCGACGCAGCGCCGGGGAGCGGAACCGCCCGTTTGCCTCGGATGTCCTAGTCGGTGTGAACCGGGCGCACCGAGACGGGGGCTTCGCCGCCGATGAGCGGATGGTGGCAGGCGACGAAGTGGCCAGCGCCGACCTCGCGCAACTGCGGCTCTTCAGTCTTGCAGCGGATGTCGGCGGCAGCGCAACGAGGGTGGAAACGACACCCAGGCGGCGGCATCACCGGTGAGGGCGGCTCGCCCTGAATTGCGACCTGGTGGATGGCAACGTCCGGGTTGGGTACCGGGATCGAGTCGATCAGCACTCTGGTGTAGTGGTGCGCCGGTGAGTCGTACAGCGAGTTGGACGGCGCGACTTCGCAGATCTTGCCGAGGTACATGACCTGGATGCGGTCACTGATGTTCTTGACGACGGCGAGGTCGTGGGCGATGAACACGAGGGTGAGGCCAAATTTGGCCTTGAGGTCCTCGAGCAGGTTGAGCACCTGGGCCTGGACGCTGACGTCGAGGGCGCTGACCGGCTCGTCACAGATGATGAGTGTGGGGTCGAGGACCAACGAGCGGGCGATCGAGATGCGCTGGCACTGGCCTCCGGAGAACTGGTGGGCCTGGCTCTCGGCGGCGCGCTGAGGGTCGATGCCGACCTCTTCGAGTAACGCGTCGACCTTCGCGAGCTGCTCGGCGTTCGTGCCGCGCTTCCAGATTGCCAGTGGCTCGCGCACGATGTCTCGAACCTTGCGGCGCGGGTTCAGTGAGGAGATTGGGTCCTGAAAGATCATCTGCATCCGCGTGCGGGCGGCGCGCATCTCCGCGGCGGGAAGGGCCGTCAGTTCTTCGCCTTCGAACGTGACCGAGCCGCTGGTGGGCTTGGGCAGCATCATCATCGCTTTACCGGTGGTGCTCTTGCCGCAGCCGCTCTCGCCGACGACGCCCAGTGTCTCTCCGCGCAACACGTCGAAGCTGATGCCGCTCACGGCATGCACGACGAGGCCGGTGCGCCCGACGGGGAACTCCATCACGAGGTCTTCGACGCGTAGCAACACGTCGCCGTCAGTGCGTAGATGTGCTTTTCCGCTGCCTGCCATCAGTGAGCCCCTACCTTCTCGGCCTGCAGTTGTGCGGTGCGCTCGCGGTGCACGGGCGAGCCCACGGGGTACCAGCAGGCATATACGTGCTCGGGGTGCTCGGCGGTCATCAACGGTGGCTCTTCCTCACGGCAACGGTCCTGGACAAACGAGCAACGAGGCGAGAACCGGCACCCACGCGGTGGGTTGACCAGGTCAGGTGGACGACCGGGAATGACGTGCAGCCGTGTGTGGCTGGGGTCTTCGATCTTGGGAATGCTCTCCAGCAATGCCTCCGTGTACGGCATCTTCATGTTCGCGAAGAGCACACGCGTCGGCGCCTTCTCGACCAGCTTGCCGCCGTACATCACTGCGATCTCGTCGGTGTGGCCAGCGACCACGCCCAGGTCGTGGGTGACCAGAATGACGGACATGTTGCGATCGCGGCGCTGCTCGCCAATCAGCTCCAAAATCTGAGCCTGTACGGTCACGTCGAGTGCAGTCGTGGGCTCGTCGGCGAACAGCAGCGTGGGGCCGCAGCTCATGGCGAGCGCGATCATGATGCGCTGCCGCATGCCGCCACTGAGCTCGAAGGCGTATTGGTCGAGGCGCTTCTCGGCCTCGGGAATACGCACATCCTGCAAGAGCTTGAGTGCGGTAGCGCGAGCGTCCTCGTTGCTCATGTTGAGGTGGATCTTGAGGCCCTCGGTGAGTTGCTTACCGACCCGCATCACCGGGTTCAGCGACGTCATCGGGTCTTGGAAGATCATCGACATCTCCCTACCCCAGATCCTGCGGCGCTCTTTCAGCCCCAGATCTATGATCTCCTGCCCTTCGAACACCACCGAGCCAGAGCGCTCCGTGTTTCGCTTCGGCAACAGACCCATGATCGAGCGCGAGAGCACCGTTTTTCCCGACCCGGATTCGCCCACGATGCCCAACGACTTGCCGCGGTCAAGCGTAAAGCTGACACCGTCGACGGACTTGACCAGTCCGCGCTCGGTGCGGAATGCCGTGCGCAGGTCTGTGACCTTGAGCAGCGGCCCATCGACCTGACGAGATGATGCCTGGGGTTGCCGGCTCATCCGAGCGCCTCCCGCGTGTTGAATCGTTGAGCGAAGACATCGCCGAGCAGGTTGACGGAGAGCACCGTGAGGAACATCACCAGCGCCGGCATCAGCGCGACCCACCAGGCGCCATTGCGCAGCGGCTCGGAGCCGGCGGCAATCATCGAACCCCACGTGGGCACGGGTGCTTCCACGGACAGACCGAGGAAGGCCAATGCGCCTTCGGCGACGATGAGAAGAGCAAGCCCGGTGAGGGCGAAGGAGACAAGCGTCGGCACGATGTTGGGCAGGATCTCCTTGAACAGGATGCGGCTGCCCTTCGCTCCGAGGCTGCGGGCGGCAACGACGAAGTCGCGCTGCGCGTAGGCGATGGTGTTTGCTCGAACCAGCCTGGTGAGTGGAGGAATCGACAAAATGACCAACGCCAGGATGATTGGCCAGAGAGGTCGTGCGCTCGCCGCATCAGTACTGATTGGTGGGTTGAAAAAGGTGATGAGAAAGATGGCCAGCAGCAGCGCAGGAAACGCCAGCAGCACATTCGACAGGTTCTCGATCACTGTGTCTGCCCAGCCCCGAAAGTAGCCGGCGACCATTCCCAGGAAGGTTCCGATGATGAGCCCGAACGTAATGGCCAGACCGGCGATGATCAGCGAAGTACGCGCCCCCAACATCGAGCGGGCGAAGATGTCTCGGCCGTTCTTGTCGGTGCCCATGATTCCCAGGTGGCTGGGTGTGTCCTTGACCGGCTTTGGCGTCTCGGCAAACTTCGCCCACGTTGGGGGAATCTGGGAGAGCCGCAGGTTGCTGGTAAGTGCGTCGGCGCAGGTCTTGCTGTTCGAAGGGCAGTCCCGAGAGATGTACGGCAGCGAGTTGGCGCCGATCGCGCTGATGGTGATGAACGCCAACCAGCCGATGGCCAGCCATTTGGTGACACGTCCGCGTCGCTTGACTTTCACCTTCTTGGGAGCCTCCTCGGTGACGAGCGGAACTTCCGGGGCGTGGTCGTCGGTGATGACTTCGATGTCGGTCATGTCGTTACCCCAGTGCTCGGCTGGCACGAACTCGCGGGTCGATCCAGGCGTAGGCAAGGTCGACCATCAGGTTGATGAAGATGTAGATCAGGGCAAGGAT
>JAYVVY010000391.1:0-2344 GCA_043786575.1 Ilumatobacteraceae bacterium | reverse complement strand
GTGCACTTGGCGGACGAGGGGTACGAGCAAGCCGTCAATGCCTCGAGGCCGCTCACCCAGTTTTGGTTCTCGCTCCTCCTTGCTCGCGCTCACCTCTGTCGTGGCGCAGTGGCGACGTCATTGTCCTGGTTCAGCGGGGCCAGGGCGCTGGGGCTTCACTCTGGGCTGTCGGGGCCGGTTCGCTCAGCGCTGGTCGGCTGCGCCATCACCAACTCGCTGGCAGGCAACCCGGTGGCCGCCAGCGAGTCATGGGCGGAGATTGACCGGATGCCCCCATTCGGGTTCATGGCACCGGAGCGGGCGCTCGCCGACGGATGGGTGGCCGTCGCCAATGGCAACCTTGCCGAAGCCAGGACGGTGCTGATCGCAGGCGCCGTCGATGCGATGAAGACCGGTCACATCACCAGTGCGATCTGGATGTTGCACGAGGTTGCGCGGCTGGGCGGTGCGCGAGATGTCGTCGACCAGATCTCGCTGTGGGCTGACGGCACCGAATCAGCGTTTGCGGTGGCGCGAGTTGCTCACGTGCGGGCCATCGTCGCGGGCGATCTGGACGAGATGGTCGCCGCAGCTGATCAGTTCGAGACGATCGGCGCCAACCTCCTCGCCAGTGAAGCCTGCGTGGCTGCGGCGGAGCTCGCTCGCGCGGAGGGAGTGCAACGGGTAGCTACGGGGATGACGTTGCGCGCCGAACGCCTGGTCGCGCTCTGCGAAGGTGCGTTGAGCCCCGGTTTGATCGCGGCGTCAGACACGGTTGAGCCGCTCACTGAACGTGAACGCGAGGTGGCCTTCATGGCGTCGAGCGGAATGACCAGTCGGGAGATTGCCGACCATCTCGTGGTGTCGCGGCGCACGGTGAGCAATCACTTGCAGCACGTGTACGACAAGCTCGGCGTACGCAGCAGAACAGAGCTTCGCCACGCGCTCGGTGGCCCATCATGATCGGCCCATCGTGATCGGGCCGCCAATCGCGCCGATGTTGGCCAAGTTGGCCGACGAGATTCCTGTGGGTGAGGGCTGGCTGTACGAGCCGAAGTGGGATGGCTTTCGCTGCATCGTGTTTCGCGACGGCGACAGCATCGAGTTGGCAAGTCGCAACGAGCGACCGTTCACTCGCTACTTCCCCGAGCTGCTGGCGCCGCTGCTGGCGGAGCTGCCCCAGCGGTGTGTGGTCGACGGGGAGATCGTGCTGCCCGCTGCCGATGATCAGGGGCTGGATTTCGATGCCTTGCTGCAACGAATCCATCCAGCCGAGTCGCGCGTGCGTCGCCTAGCGGCGGAGACACCCGCCTCATTCGTGGCGTTCGACCTGCTCGCACTCGGCGATCGCGACCTGATGGCCGAGCCACTCATTGTTCGTCACGCGCTGCTCGTTGCAGCGTTCGCAAAGGTCGGCCCGCCCATCTACCTGTGCCCTTCGACAACCGAGGCGCAGGTCGCGCAGCGGTGGTTCACCGAGTTTGAAGGCGCAGGTTTGGACGGCGTGATTGCGAAGCGCCTCGCGGACCCGTATACGCCCGACAAGCGCACACTGGTGAAGGTGAAGCACCGCCGCACAGCCGATTGCGTGGTCGCCGGCTACCGCGTGCACAAGGACGGCAATGGCGTCGGCTCCTTGCTGCTGGGCCTGTTCGATGACGAGGGCAAGCTGCACCATGTCGGCGTCGCGGCATCGTTCACGGCGAAACGCCGCACGGAGTTGCTGGCCGAGCTAGAGCCGTTGACGCACGATGCCACGGCCGCGCACCCGTGGCGCGAGTGGGCCGAGTGGCAACACGCCGCCACCGATCCGGGCCATCGGCTGCCCGGAGCCGGCAGCCGATGGAACGCCGGCAAGGACCTGACGTGGGTGCCGTTGCGCATCGAGCTGGTTGCGGAGGTCACGTTCGGTCAGCTCCAAGAAGGCCGCTTTCGCCACGGCTCACAGTTCCTTCGCTGGCGCACCGATCGCAATCCAGCGTCGTGCACCTACGACCAGTTGGAAGTGGCCACCCCAGTCCCCTTCGCAAAAGTCGTGTCCGGCACCTAGTCGTGTCCGGCACCTGACCGGTTGCCCTCAGGGCGTTGGCTACTAGGGCGCGGCGGTGGTTGTGGTGGCGGCTGTTTCGTCGCCGACGAAGACGTCTTGTTGGGCGACCACAGATCCGTTGGCGCTGACGATCACGGTCCAGGTACCGGTGGCATTGAGCGTGAAGCCGTCGCTTTTCTCCAGCACGGCGGTGCCTGTGCCGGTGAGCGGGATCTGGTTGATGGTCATGCCGTTGACGAACGAGTCGACCGGCGGCACGAAGTCGACAGTCAGACCGGTGAGACCCGCCTCGGGCGTGTTGACCCGAATCTGAAC
>JAYVVY010000390.1:0-21287 GCA_043786575.1 Ilumatobacteraceae bacterium | reverse complement strand
ATCCGCGGCGGCGGCGCTGATAGCCCTCGTCACCGTCGTTGTGGTGTCCACCAACGACACCGATCGGAGAGTAGTGCCAGCCGAATCCTCCCCTCCGTCGACCGATTCAGGAACACCAACGACCAGCGACGGTTCGCTGCGCAATCAGCTCGTCGACGTGCAGTGGACTGTCGTGACGGTCGACGGGGTCGACGTGACCGCCGAGCCTCCACCATCATTCACCCTGCAGCACGACGGTGGTCTCGTGGGCTTCGACGGGTGCAACCAGTACGGATTCGATCTCTCGCAACCAGGCGGCTGGACGCTCATCGGCGACACGCTTGGACTGGACCAGCAGATGGGGTCCACCGCGGCGGCCTGCCCCGATGGACTGACACCCGACATACCAATCGCCGACGGCACCCAGCTGGCGTTGGACGCTTCAGGCCGGCTGACCCTGACGAGTCCCAGCGGCAGGATCTACGTCGCGCAAAAGGAGACAGATATCAAACCAGCTGCGGATCTGCTGGTCCCAGCGGAGGGGGGTCCTGACCTCGCTCCGATTGTTATCGCGTCGGTGAACCTCCCCACCGACGAGGGACCGCCCCTGATCGCGCTGCTGGCCGATCGAATCGTGGTGCTGCCACTCGAACCATTCCGCGTGGATGGCACAGTTCTCGCCTTCGACCGGGCCGGAAATCCGATGCCCGACACGCGCCTCGATCCGGTGCCCGACGACCCGGCTGCGTTCGCTCTGGGTGGACTCGACCAAAGCCTTTACGTCGGCACCACTTCAACGACAGACGACACCCAGACCGTGCGGTCGTACGAGTTCAACGGCAGTGTGTGGGCGCTAGTCAATTCGATCACCGTTAAGCAGAACAACGCCGCTGTGTACCGAATCACCGGAGATGGCTTGATGCTGGGCGACCAACTGGTGCTGCCGTCTCGCTTCCCCAATCCAGCGGCGACCTTGACCGGCTGGACTCAAGATGGTGCCGTCACACAGGTGTTTCGCACCGATGGTGTCAACAGCACAACCACTTGGAACATCCACGAGGACTTCGAGAACCTCAGCATCCCGTCCGCGACCGATGTGTTCGGAACGGGGGTGTTGTTTCTCGGCAATGCGACTGGCCCCGTCGCGCAGCAGTACATCGGGATTCTCGACCCCAATGGCGTGAGCACGTTCTTTCGCCCGAACAACTGGAAACTCTCTGGGGTCAGCGATGGCTTCGCCCTCTTCGCACAGTCAGCCGACGGTGTCGTCACGCTCGGCATGATCGGCAACGCTCCTGGCGCCGCCCCAACCCGTGGC
Organism: Ilumatobacteraceae bacterium; assembly: GCA_043786575.1. GTDB lineage: Bacteria > Actinomycetota > Acidimicrobiia > Acidimicrobiales > Ilumatobacteraceae > UBA668. The sequence continues at coordinate 19,990 of JAYVVY010000390.1, read as the reverse complement.
CAGGTGCTCGGTTTCGATATTGGATTCACTCAGATCGCCGATGTCATTGCCGCCCTACGGCCGAGATACGGCGAACCGACGGCCGATAGTGGTTGGTACACGGCGACGGCCGTCGAGGGCGAGGTCTGCATGGCCGGGGAGGAGCTGCGGGTGCTGCACTGGGGCGACCTGTCGATCGCGTTCAGCAGGATGTTCACCGCATTCGACGTGCGCGACGAGTTTCTCTGGAGCTGGGTCGTCGGAGATCTTCGGGGTTCCGGATCTGGCAGCTTCGGCGAGCCGGTCCAGGCTGTCACTGGCACCGCCACCGGGCTGCAGAACGTGGACGGAATCACTGTCGGTTCCACGATGAGCGAGTTGCGCGGCAGTGGCGGTGACCTGTCGATTGCTGACTCGGCCGACGCAGACGGCAATCGTCGAGGTGTGTACATCTCGGATGCCGGAGCAGCCGGAACTGCTGACGGCTCCATCATCCTCACCATCTTGGTGAACACTGACGACGTCGTCGTTGGCTATGGAATTTCCCAACCGTTCTGCTAGCCAGACGACGGTCAGCGGTCCGGGGCGCTACCCGGGCCGTTGCTGTCGTTCACCAGAACGGTTCAGCTGAACCGCTTACACGAGGGTCATGTTGGGTTCGCCGTTGGCGTTCAGGCCGGTGCCGCGGGTGCAGACGCCGCCCTTGACGGCGCCGCCGTTGTAGGCCTGGCGGACACAGTTGCGGATGGCCTTCTCGCCCCACCAGTTGGGGTGCAGGCTCTCCTGCACGTAGTACGGGCCGAAGACGGTGCTGAGTGTGCGGATCTGCGCAATCCACTCGGTGGCGTCGCTGGCGCCGGCGACGGTCCAGTTGGCCCTACCGCTGTTCTCCATCAAGTTCACCGTGTTCTCGCACAGCCGGCGACCGTTGAACGACGACGCCAGGTCGAGCACGACTACCCCAGCCGAGGCGGCCGCACCCTTGACCGCGTTGTTGATCTTCACCAGAGCGGTGCTATTGGCCCAGTTGGCGTCGTTGTTCCAAAAGCCACAGCCACCGGTGCTCTGGCGGGTGAAACCCGACTGCGAGTAGCGGAAGCCGGAACCGTTCGGCACCGGCGACGGGTAGGTCTGCTGCACGATGGTGTACTGCCCTGGGCTGTAACCGGCGTTGGCCATAGCGGTCTTGATGTTGTTGATGGCGCCAAGGATTGCACTGGTCTGGGCCGTCACGTTGGCCGACGTGAAGTTGGCCGTCACCGAGCTGTCGTCGTTGCAGTAGTTCGGCCACCACGAGGGCGACGTGAGGAAGTCGGTCACGCACGCCTGAATGATGTCGGCGAAGTTGAAGTTGTTGCCGCCGATGGACAGCTGGATCATCGTCACGTTGTGCGTGGCGGCGAAGTTCTGCAGCATCAGCGCCTGGCCCTGGTTGGCGCCGCTGTTGTAGAAGTCGAGGCCGGGCTTGAAGTAGCCATCGCTGCTGGTGAAGGTCGCGGTACGCGCACCCGAGCAGGCCAGGTTGATGGTGTTCACGCCGCCGTCGATGTAGATCTCGGCGGCCGTGCTGCGGTGGCAGCGATTGATGGTCTCCGCGGTATGCGTGTCGTTGTCGTAGTACGCAGCTCCCCCACCCGCGTCGACACTGGCGGAGCTATTGTTGCTGTTGCCGGCCCAACGCCCGCCCTCGCCGGAGATGTAGGAGTCGCCGAGGCTGACCACCCACGGACTGCCAGCACCAGGCCCATCCGCCTGCACGGCCTGCGAGCTGATGGCCGGCAGAGCCAACCCAGCCGACAGCAGAACAACCGCCAATCCAATCTTGCGCATGAACATCCCCTTTGATGGCGCACACCCCCGTGCGACAAAGAGGACCCTAGTTACTCACCAGTAGCCGGGAAAGCAACAGACGATTTCTTGCCGTTCAGCTCACGATGAGTGGCGAGCGCAGCTATCACGCGAGCAGGGTGGCGAGGGCTTCTAGGTACCTCGCGGGTTCGCAGTCGATGCCTTCGCCATAGAGCTTGACCTTGGGCTCGGTACCGCTGGGGCGGACTTGCACGCGCAGGTTGTCGCCCATTTGTAGCCGCAGTAGGCCTGCTTCCTCGAACCACTGCACCGCGGTGACCGCCAGGCCGCCGATCTCGGTGGGTGGGTGGGCACGCATACGAGCGACGGCTGCTGCGCCGTCCGCGGGTGCCATGCGCAGCGACTTCTCGGCCATCACATGTCGGCCGTAGGTTGCCGAGATTGCGTCCAAACGATCTTGCAACGTCACGCTTTCGGACGCAGCAAGCGATGCAACCTCCGCCATCAGCACTGCGGCGGTGATGCCGTCTTTGTCCAACGGCTGGCCGCACACGAGGTAGCCGAGGGCTTGCTCGTAGCCGAACACGAAGCGCAGCTCAGGGTGCTGCAGCACGGTGTGACCGATCCACTTGAAACCGGTGAAGGTCTCCAGGCAGGTGGCACCATGCGCAGCAGCCATACGGCCGAGCAATGATGACGACACCAGAGTGGTGATCACCAGACGACCATCGCCCGACGTGTGACCGAGGATGTGGTCGGCCAGCAGCCAGCCGATCTCGTCGCCACCGAGCCGACGCCAGCCACCGTCGGGCGTCGGGATCGCGGCGGCCATGCGGTCAGCGTCGGGGTCGTTGGCCAACGCGATCAGCGCCCCGGACGAAGCCGCCTGCGCCATCAACCGATCCATCGCACCCGGCTCCTCCGGGTTGGGGAACGAGACCGTCGGGAACGTGCCATCGGGCTGCTGCTGAACAGCGACGACCGACGGCTTCGGCAAGCCCGCACGTTCGAATGCTGCCAGCAATGGAGCGCCACCGACGCCGTGCATCGCGGTGTATGCCGACGCGACGCCCGGCAGATCCGGGAGCAATCGAGCAGCTGGCACAGACGCCAGGTACGCCTCAATCTCTGCAGCGCCGAGGTACGAGATCAGCGGATCGTCAGCGGGCGAGAGCTCGACAGCTGTGGCGTCCACCTGGTCGATGCACGCCGAGATGTCAGTGTCGGCAGGGGGCACGATCTGCGCACCGGTGCCGAGGTAGACCTTGTAGCCGTTGTCGGCAGGCGGGTTGTGCGAGGCGGTCACCATCACTCCCGCGGCAGCACCGACCTCGGTGATGTTCCAGGCCAGCACCGGCGTCGGCACGATCTGGTCGAACAGTAACGCCTTCACACCACGGGCGGCGCACACACGAGCCGTGTCCAGCGCGAACGCATCACTCTTGCGCCGCATGTCGAAGCCGATGATCACGCCTTGTTCGGCAACATCGGGAACGTTGGCCAAGAGATAGTCAACAAGGCCGGCAGCGGCCTGCTGCACCACGAGGCGGTTCATCCGCTGCGGGCCGACACCGACGGCCGCCCGCAGACCTGCAGTGCCGAACTGCAGCCGCCCGGTAAACCGCTCACGCAGCTCATCAACAGAGCCGTGCAGCAGCGCGCCCAACTCCTCACGCATGTCCGTATCTGGCTCCGCCGCTAGCCAGGCCTCAGCGGTGGCGCGAAGTTCGGCGTCGGTCAACGGCTCGACAGTCATGGCAGCAGCGTCTTCAATTCAAGGAGGGGGCGAGGGCCCACGTGGGAGATCACTTCGGCAGCGGCGATCGAGCCAAGCTTCGCGCACTCTTCAAGTGGCAGATCGCGGGTGTAGCCGTACAGGAAGCCGGCTGCGAAGAGGTCGCCAGCACCCGTGGTGTCGAGTACTTGGGCCACTGGTTCCGCCGCAACGGTGATCACGCTGTCGCGGCTGATGACGTAGCAACCACGCGCTCCAACGGTGATGACGGCAAGGTGGCAGTCGCGCTGGACGGCTGCGACAGCGTCGTCGAACGAGGACAGTTCGTAGAGCGACATCAATTCGTCTTCGTTCCCGAACAGTATGTCGACGTCATCGGCGACCAGCGAACGGAAGTCGTCGCGATGCCGGTCGACGCAGAACGAGTCGCTGAGCGTCAGCGATACCTGACGACCGTTCGCATGGGAGACGGCGGCCGCGCGACGGAACGCTTCCTTCGCCTCTGGCCGGTCGTACAAGTAGCCCTCCATGTAGAGAACCTTGCCGGCGGCAACGGTCTCCTCATCAATGTCGGTGACGCATAGCAGCGACGACACACCGAGGTAGGTGTTCATCGTGCGCTCAGCATCAGGAGTGACCACGATGATGCAGCGACCGGTCGGGGTCTCGAGGTCGGGCTGCCCGGGGCGAAACTGGACGCCGACGGCGCGCAGGTCGTGACCGAAAACATTCCCCAGATCATCGTTGCTGACCTTGCCGATGTAGGCAGCGGTGCCACCGAATGAGGCAACCCCGGTCATCGTGTTGGCCGCCGAGCCACCAGACATTTCGACTGCCGAGCCCAGCGCGCGATAGAGGAAGAGCGCGCGATCTGTGTCGACCAGGGTCATCGAACCCTTCACCAACTCGTAGTCGGCGATGAAGCCGTCGTCGGCATGGCTGATCACGTCGACGAGGGCATTGCCCACACCGACGACGTCGTACAAAGGGGACGCTGGCACGGGCGGTAACGCTACCCGGTGCACGCCACGCACGCCCCGACCCTCGCCCGAACTAGGGCTGGGCTGCGAACGGGGCGCCGGTAGCCTGGCGCCGTGACCGACGCCATCACTTCAGACGCAATCGCTGCCGATAACCCGTACCGCCTACCGCGCAGCGTGGTCCCGCACCGCTACACCCTGGCCTTGCAACCCGACCTGGCCGCAGCCACCTTCGCCGGCCACGTCATCATCGATGCGAATGTCAACGAAGCGATCGCCCACATCGTGCTCAACGCCATCGAGCTCGACGTCACCGACGTCAAGGTCGGCGGCGAATTGGCAACGTTCGAATTGCACCCCGCCACCGAACGACTCGTCATCAACAGCGCGCAGATGCCGGGCACCACGACGATCGAGATCACGTTCACCGGCACGCTCAACGACAAACTGCGCGGCTGGTACCGCAGCACGTACACCGACGCCGACGGTATCGAACAGGTCATCGCCACCTCACAGATGCAGGCCACCGATTGCCGCCGTGCGTTCCCATGTTTCGACGAGCCGGACTTCAAGGCCGTCTTCGACGTCACACTGATCGTCGAGCCGCACCTGATGGCCATCTCCAACGGCCCGGAGATCGAGCGCACCACCTTCGAGGACGGTACTGGTCGCGACACTGGCAAAGTGGCCGTCCGTTTCGGCGAGACGATGCCGATGAGCACCTACCTCGTTGCGTTCATCGTGGGCCTGCTGGAGGCCACCGAGCCAATCCTCGTGCCTCGCGCCGGGGCCATCGACGACTTCATCCCGCTGCGTATCATCCACGTACCCGGCAAGGGCCACCTCACCGCATTCGGTCTCGACATCGGTGCACACTCACTGAGCTGGTACCAGAACTACTACGGCATCCCCTACCCCACCGATAAGTGCGACATGTTGGCCCTGCCCGACTTCGCCGCCGGCGCGATGGAGAACCTGGGTGCCATCACGTACCGCGAAAGCTTGCTACTGGCGGACCCTTCAACCGCCACTCAGTTCGAGCTACAGAACCTGGCCGACGTGGTCGCCCACGAGATGGCCCACATGTGGTTCGGCGACCTGGTGACGATGAAGTGGTGGAACGGAATCTGGCTGAACGAAGCCTTCGCCACCTTCATGGAAATCGCCTGCTGCGCCGCCTACCGCCCCGACTGGAAGCGCTGGACAACGTTCAGCCTGGAGCGCAGTGCAGCGTTCGAAGTCGACTCCCTGGCCAGCACACGCACGGTTGAATTCTTCGTCGAGGCACCGGCCGACTGCGATGGCATGTTCGACGTGCTCACGTACCAGAAGGGCGGCTCGCTGCTGCGCATGTTGGAGCAGTACCTGGGCGAGTCGGCCTTCCAAGCCGGTGTCAGCCACTACCTGTCGAAGCACGAGTACGCGAACACCGAGACCGGCGATCTGTGGGATGCCATCGAGGATGCGAACTCGGGCACCCCAGTTCGTGCCCTGATGGACAGCTGGATCTGGCAGGCGGGCTACCCGTTGGTCTCTGCCCGGCTGGACGGCAACGAACTAGTGCTCAGCCAACAGCGCTTCGCCTACGGCGAGACCAATGATCCGACACTGTTCGTTATCCCTGTGCACCTGAACATTGACGGGATTGAGTCGAAGGTGCTGCTCGACGGTTTCGACCTGCGCGTTGCGCTGCCCTCCACAGACAGCAGTGTCGTGGTCAACGCCGGCGGCCACGGCTACATGCGCGTAGGGTACGACGCCTCGCTCCGAGGCCGCATCGTGGGCGAGCTTGATGGGTTGACCACGATTGATCGCTACAACCTGATCGACGACGCATGGAACGAAGTAGTTGCTGGCCGCCTCGACGCCATCGACTTCGTCGAATTCGTCGAGGGCTTCGGTTCTCATCGCGAGTTGGCCGTGTGGCAGGCGATTGCAATCGGCCTTCGCGGTGTCGGTCGCCTCCTTGAGGGCGCCCCCTACGAGGCGTTCCAACGGCGCGTTGCGACATTGGTCGCACCCATAGTTGATGATCTCGGCTGGGCACCGGTTGCAGATGAGGGCAATCTCGTCGCCAAGCTCCGCGGCCTGCTGGTGGGCATGTTGGCCGTCCTCGGCAACGACGACAACGCAGTGACCCAATGCCGCTCGATTCTGAAGGCGTACGACCGTGGGGACAGCGTCGACCCAGAGCTGGTGTCGGCCGCAACCAACGCCGTCGCGGCCAACGGCACCGACACCGACTACGACGAGTTCGTCGCCAAGTTCCGCCACCCGGTTACACCTCAGGACCAACTGCGCTACCTCTACGCGCTGGCCGAGTTTCCCGAGGCCGCTCAAATTGAGCGCACGCTCGCACTCGCATTCTCCGGTGAGGTACGCACGCAAAACGCACCGTTCCTGGTGAACCGTTGCATCGCCAATCGCAAGCACGGCGTCGCCGCCTGGCAGTCGCTGCGCCAGCAGTGGGACGTCGCCAACCAGAAGTTCCCCGGCAACACCATTTCGCGCATGATCGACCCGGTGAAACTGTTGACCGCGCCCGAGGTGGTGGCCGATATCCAGAGCTTCTTCAGCGAGCACCCCATCGCTCAGGCGAAGAAGGGTCTGGAGCAGATCTTGGAGCGCCAGCGGGTCAACGCCGCCCTACGCGCCAACCAAGCCGAACCGCTCGCCGCGGCCCTGCTGGGGTAGCCAGCAGGGGGTCGTGGTCATGCCAGGGTCAACCGCTCGCCCATCGTCGCCCGCACTGCCGTCCAATCCAGTTCTCGCTCGATTCTCCGAGCGAGGGAGGCCGAGGCGGACGCCTCGCCGTGCACCACGAAAACTCCCTTGGGTTCTCTCGTTGCAGTGCGCAGCCAGTCCATCAGTTCTGTCGCGTCGGCGTGCACCGAGAACCCAGTGAGGTCGCAGACCTCGGCGCGCACCCTTACGTACTGACCGTGGATCTTCAGGCTTGTCGCGCCCTCTAGTAACTGTCGACCGCGAGTGCCTTCCGCCTGAAAGCCCACGAGCACCACAGTGTTCTCGCGATTCGGGAGCAGACGTGCGAGGTGGTGCACGACGCGGCCACCGCTGGCCATGCCTGCACCAGCGATGATGACAGCCGCGCCGGGCCGGTTGCGCAACTGCTTCGAGCTGTGCGTGTCGAAGATCTCCTCCAGACCTCTGAGGTCGAGACTGTCAGCTCGATCGTGAAACTCATGGCGCACATCGAGCGCCCCATCGGACAACGCGTCCCTGTAGATCTTGAGACCGGCCAACGCCATCGGGCTGTCGACGTAGATCGGGATGCGCGGCAGCTTGCCCTCCCGCGCAAGATGGTGCAGGTGAAACAGCAGCACCTCAGTGCGGTCGACCGCGAACGCAGGAATCACAACGACGCCACCGCGGTCCGCCGTCCTGGTGATCACGTCGGCAAGCCTGGCGACTGGATCCGACTGCTCGTGCAGTCGGTCGCCATAGGTCGACTCCACCATCACCCAGTCGGCATCGCCGATCGGAGCAGGCGGCACGAGGAATGGGTGATGCGCCCTGCCAAGGTCACCACTGGCCACCATCGTTGCGCCTGTCGAGGCGTTGCCCACGTGGATGGTCGCCGTCGCCGAACCCAGAATGTGCCCGGCCGGCTGCAACGTGACGTCGACGCCAGTGGCCGCAGAAAACGACTTGTCGAACGCGACGGGTTGCGCCAGCTCCAGCGCTGCCCACGCATCCTCCTCGGTGTAACTCCTTCGCAGCGCGGGCCAACGATGCGCCGTGGCGTGCGAGACTCGCCCGATGAGCGCACTCACCATTGATCGCATCGCGGGCGCACTGGGCGCCGAGGTCTCCGGACTCGATCTCACTCGTCCACTGACCGATGGCGAGCTGGGTGCACTGCGCTCCGCTGCCGTCACCCACAAGGTCGTCTTCCTACGTCACCAGCCGTACGCCACAGAACACCTTGTGCGGCTCACCGAACAGCTAGGCGGGCACGGCAACACGCCCTTTCTCGAGCCAATGCCGGATCACCCGGGCGTTGTGCGCGTAGTTCGTGAAGCCGATGAGGGCGGCTTCAACTTCGGTGGCGCGTGGCACAGCGACTGGAGCTTCCAACCGGCGCCGCCTGCGTTCACACTGCTGTGGTCGATCGACGTTCCCGCGGTTGGTGGCGACACGATGTGGAGCAACCAGCAGTTGGCGTACGAGACGCTCAGCGACGGCCTGCGCAACACACTTGACGGGCTGGACGTGGTGCACAGCGCAGGTTGGGCGTACAGCGCTGACGGTGTGCTGGCGCGCAGCGCGCAAGGGCGATCGATGCAGATCAACACCACCGACGACGCGCTGGCGGAGCACTCGCATCCAGCGGTGCCGACCCACCCGGAGAGTGGTGTCAAGGTGCTCTTCATCAACTCGACGTACTCCGTGCGATTCGACGGCTGGTCGGCAGCCGACAGCGCACCACTGCTGCAACAGCTCTACACGCACAGCACCCGAGACGCTTTCACATGTCGCTTTCGGTGGACACCCAACACACTCGCGATCTGGGACAACCGCAGCACGCAACACAACGCACTCAACGACTACCGCGGCATCCGCCGCGAACTGCATCGAACCACGGTCGCCGGCACCGCTCCGACGCGGTCTCAGCCGTAGCCGCGGAAACCGCAGTACGTCTCGAACTCGTAGGAAGGATCGTCGGGAAGGACCAGGTTTCGGTCTCGACGCACCACCGGCACACCGCCGATGCCGAAATCGACGCACGCCTTGGTCATGCCCTCCACGGAGTACTCGATCGCGAGAATAGTGATGCCGTAGATCGCCTTGTAGACCTGGCACTCGTCGAACTCGGCGCACTCCTCGACCACTGCGAAGTCGAAGCCGACCACATCGAGGGCCTGTGCCCGTGTCAGCTCAGCGGTGTTCTTCTGAGCGACGGCCATCTTCAGGTCATGCGCGTGAGCGGTGATGGTCGCGGCGAACTGCAACGTCTCGAACAGATCGAATGACAGGGCCCCTGCGCGCAAGTAACTGTCGAGATTGTCGAACTCGACGGCATCGAATCCCTTCGCCTTGCACGTGTCGATCATCGTGTTCACGAACGACGCGGCGGCGGCTCGCTGCTCGACAGTGCCGAGGTCGATGATGAACTCACCGGGCCAGTCAGGGTCCTCGAAGGACGACACGACTGATGCTGGCCAGCCATCGCGCTCATCGGGCCGATCGGACTCGTCGGGCGGCTGCGTTTGGAACGCGTTGACGTAACAGATGTTGTACAGACCGACCGCCGGTTCACCGGCAAACCAGTCGCGGACAACAACCTCGACCTCGGCGGCGGGCGGGTAGTCACCGCCGAGCTGATAGTCGAAATACCCCCCACGACGTGGAAGGGTCCACGCCAAAGGAGTCGTTGGAGGGGTCGGCAGATCAGAAGCGATCGGCGGTGGCGGCAACGTGGTTGGGACAAGCGACGGCGCCATCGTCGACAACCCGCTGACCGCACTGTCCGACGTCGCCACAGCGCCGTCGGACGATGTAGTCGGCGCGGCGACAATCCCGTCGTCGTCGTCGCCGCACGCCGCAATCAGCGCGAGCATCGCCACGAGAGCGAGACGACGAGTCAGGCGAGTTTCTCCACTGACAGTTCGCCAGCGGTGTTGGCGGCGCGCAGGACCTTCTTGTCGAACTTGCCGACGCTGGTCTTTGGTACCTCGGTGATGAACGTCCAGCGCTCGGGCACGCAGAACTTGGCGGTTCGCTCGGTGAGCCATGTGCGCAGTTCCTCGGCGGTCGCTTCTGTGTTTGGCTTGAGAACGACACAGGCCATCGGGCGCTCGTCCCAACGATCGTCGGGCACGCCGATGACGGCAGCTTCGAGGATGGCTGGATGACCCATCAGCGTGTTCTCCAGGTCGACCGACGACACCCATTCGCCACCGGACTTGATGACGTCCTTGGCGCGGTCGCTGATCATCACGTAGCCGTTGGGCAACACACTGGCAACATCGCCCGTTCGCAACCAGCCGTCGTGGAACTTCTCCGGATCTTCGACGTGGTAGTAGCTGGCGGTGATCCACGAGCCGCGGACTTCGATCTCGCCGAGTGCCTCGCCGTCCCATGGCTGCACGTCACCGTTGTCGTCGGTAATACGCAGTTCGACACCGGGAATGATGCGACCGGTCTTCACCCGCCAATCGGTCTCGCTGCCGTCGCCCATCTCCTTCGGGGGGTGGCCGATGGCGCAGACAGGACTCGTCTCAGTCATGCCCCAGCCCTGCACGATCGGCACGCCGAACGTGCTGCGGTAGCCGTCGATGAGGCCGCGCGGCACCGCCGAGCCGCCACACATCACCAGGCGGAAACTGGACATATCGGTCTCCGGCGCATTGTTGAGCAGATCGTTGAGCACGGTTGGCACGGCTCCGGTGAGCGTCGGCTTCGTCTCGCTGATGATGCGTGCAATCGGGGCAGCCTGCAGAAACTGCTGCGGGAACACGAGGTCGGCTCCGATCATCCATGCCGCGTATGGCGTTCCCCACGCGTTGGCGTGAAACATGGGGACAATGACCAGCATGCGGTCGCGTTCACACAGCGCGATGTTGGCGGTGGAGGTGACCAGCAGAGAATGCATGTACGTGCTGCGGTGGCTGTACATGACTCCCTTCGGATTGCCAGTGGTGCCGCTCGTGTAACACATGGCGGCGCCGGTGTTCTCGCTGACCTCTGGGTAGTCGTAACCACCCGACTCGGCGGCCAACAGTTCGTCGTAATCCAAGAGGCCGTCGCCCAGTGACGACGCATCGCCCGGGCCCTTGACGATGACGTGCTGCACGGTGGTCAGTTGGTCGCGCACCCGCGCGAGTAACGGCGCAATCGATGCGTCGACGATGATCACGCGATCTTCGGCATGATTGATGACGTACGCGAGCTGCTCTGGGAACAGCCGAATGTTCAGTGTGTGCAGCACCGCGCCCATGCACGGGATCGCAAGGTACGCCTCCATATGCGTCTGGTTGTTCCACATGAAAGTGCCCACGCGATCGCCGGGCTGCACGCCGAGGCGCGCAAGGGCGCAAGCCAGCCGGTCGGCGCGGTCAGCGACCTGCCCAAACGTGCTCTCCACGTACGCCCCATCGCCTTCCTGGCCGGTGAAGGTGATGATCTTGCTGTTGGCGTGCACCTGCCTGCCGTACTTGAAGATGGGCAGCAGAGTGAGCTGGTAGTCGTCCATCATCGTGCTCGACATGGTGCTGATCATCGTGGAAGTCCCCTCGTTCGCGCTGTCGTTTCTCACGACGGCCGGCCGTCGTGAAGAATAGGCCACCGTGAACGACATCGCCGAACGTGCCTCCGCAAAACAACAGACGATTGTGACCCTCGATCTTGAGGGTGTGCTGGTTCCTGAAATCTGGATTGCGGTTGCAGAACGCACCGGTATCGAGGCACTCCGGCGCACCACCCGCGACGAGCCGGACTACGACGTGCTGATGAAGGGACGCTTGGCCTTGCTGGCCGAACATGGCCTGCTGATGAGCACCATCGCTGACGTCATTGCGGGGCTGGAACCGATGGAGGGTGCCCGCGCTTTTCTCGACGAGCTGCGCAAACGCACGCAGGTGATCATCCTCAGTGACACGTTCGAGCAGTTCGCCGCGCCGCTGATGCGCCACCTGGGCATGCCCGCAATCCTGTGCCACCAGCTGATCGTCAGCGGCGACCGCATCGTCGACTACGCCCTGCGAATGCCCGACCAGAAGCGGCACGCGGTCAACGCACTTCGCGGGCTGAACTACCGGGTGGTAGCCGCCGGCGACTCCTACAACGACGCAGCGATGCTCGGCTCGGCCCACGCCGGTTTCTGGTTCCATGCCCCCGACACCATCGCTGCCGAGTTCCCCCAGTTTCCCGCCAACCACACCTATGACGAGCTGCTGTGCAGCATCACCGCTGCCCTGTAAGCCGTCCGTCGTCAAGCTGGTAGGGAGCGGGCTGAGCCGGCGGACGTCACTGTGTTCATCAACCCCAGCGCAGTAAGCGGGCCACCCAGAGCTACTCGCAGGTAGCGTCGCCTGGCGTGACTCCTGAGTGCCGCGCTGCCTTACAAGAACTGTCCGATGCGACTGCCCGAGACGAGCATGTTGCGTCGATTTCGTGGGGGGTCGTTGCCGATGGGCAGCTGACCGAATTCGGGCACACCGGCGAGCTGCACGACGACCTGCCGGCCGATGAGGCTGCGGTATATCGCATTGCTTCGATGACGAAGAGCTTCACGGCCGCGATCGTTCTCCGCTTGCGCGACGAAGGTGTCTGGCAACTGGACGATCCGGTTGCACGCCATGCCCCCGAGCTGGCCACCGTGGTCGGGCCGGCCGGCTCGGCGCCGATCACTCTTCGTCAGCTGCTGTCGATGACGTCCGGCCTGGCCACCGACGATGCGTGGGCGGACCGGCACCTCGACATCACCGCCGACGAGATTGACGTCATCTACGCGGCCGGCCCGACCTTCGCCCACGCGCCCAATGCGGCCTACGAATACAGCAACCTTGGCTTCGGCATGCTCGGCCGCACCGTGTTTCGTGCCACAGGGAAGCGAGTGCAGGAGCACATCACCGAGCGCCTGCTGCAACCTCTTGGCATGCACGACACGTCGTGGGTGAAGCCCGACCACGACCACTGGGCGCGCCCACACCGCTGGCAGGACGGCGAAGTAACTCGCGACTGGCCGACGCCTATCGGCGATGGTGAGATCGCGCCGATGGGCGGGCTGTGGACGACGGTGAGTGACCTGGCCAAATGGGTTGCGTGGTTCGATGACAACGAGAGCGACGTGGGGTTATCGATGGCGTCGCGCCGCGAGATGCAGCGCATCCACACGTTCATTGGCACCAGCACCGTGGCGGGCCGTACCTGCTCTGCCGGTTACGGGTTCGGGCTCAACCTGCGCCTCGACCCGGGCCTGGGCACCATCGTGTCCCATGCCGGCGGCCTGCCCGGCTACGGCAGCAGCATGCGCTGGCTGGCGGGCAAGCAGTTGGGCGTCATCGCGCTGGGCAACAGCACCTACGCGCCGATGAGCACGCTGACCATGAAGATGCTGGAGACGCTGCTCGACGACGGTGCAGTGCCAACTCTCACGACGCCGGTCAGTGCGCCGTTGGCAGCGGCCGCTGAAGGTCTGGTCGCGCTCCTCAACGACTGGCGTGACGACGTTGCCACAGCACTGTTCAGCGACAACGTCGTGCTCGACGAACCGTTCAGCCGCCAACGCGCTGCGGCCGCCAAGTTGGTGGCGCAACACGGGCCGTTGCGAGTCGTTGAACTGCGGCCCGACTCGATCACGAGCGGCACCGTGGTCGTCCAGGGCACCGGGCCGACATTCACCCTTGGCATCGAACTCAGCCCGCTCTCCGGAGGGGGCATCCAGCTCTACGAAGTCGATGAACCCAAGCCCGAAGCCAACGCCCAATAGCGCCCAAATGGAGGGTTCCGAACACCTGGGGAGAGCTTGGAACCCTCCATTGAAGTTGTACGGGCCTTACAGGGTTTGGGCGATGCGTTCGCCGATCATCACAGCTGGCAGGTTGGTGTTGGCTCGCGGGATCTGCGGCATCAGGCTGACGTCGGCGATCACGACTCCTTCGACACCGTGGACTCGACCACTTGCATCGCAGACCGCCATCGGCCCCGTCCCCATCGCGCACGTGCCGACAGGGTGGTAGTAGTGGGCGACCGTGTCGCGGATGGCCTGATCGGTGCTCATGTCGGTGACGGGATCGCCCAACACTGAAGCCAACAGCGGATGATTGAGCAGGCGCTCCGCGTGTACAAGACCGTCACGAAGTACCGCGAGGTCGTGGCCAGCGGGATCATTGAGATAGCCGTGATCGATGTGCGGGTGAGCCGCCGGATCGGCGGATCTGATGTGAATCTCCCCACGGCTCAGCGGAGCGACGCAGGCGACCTCCACCAGCACCCGTCCGTGCAACATGCTGGTCTGATCGCTGGCGCACACCGGATAGATGTGCGTGTCGTAGATGCCCTCTGGCGAGACCGACGAGACGAACTTCCCGAGCGTCTGCTCCTCCGGCAGAAAGCCCGACGAGGCGGCCGCGTCCAGCCACGCCTGCATGTCCGCACCCACATGACGGTCAGCGTGCACCATCGGGTGATCGTGCAAGTTGCGCCCGACACCGGACAGCGCAACCCGCACCGCCACACCCGCGGCGGCAAGCGCGTCGGGCGCTCCGATTCCCGACCGCTCGAGCATTTGCGGTGTGCCGTACACGCCGCTCGACAGCACGGCAGTCCCAGCCTCAATCACGATGTGCTCGCCGTTGCGAGTGGCGGCGATTTGAACCGACCCGTTCCACGACAGCAGGCGATCGACCATCACTTGATCGAGGATGCGCAACGTGCCGCTGCGAACCGGATCGATGTAGGAGAACGCTGCGTTCCAACGGGTGCCGTCGACGACGTTGACCGTCTCCAACCCAAATGAAGGCCCGGCATCGAGATCACAGAGGTCGCTGGCCATCGGCCAACCAAGCTGCTCGGCCGCATCGAGGCAGCGAGCATGAAAGGGGCCGGCCTCGTGGCGTTCGTAGGTGCGCACACGCATCCGCTCGACGACGGTCTTGAACAGGGGCTCGACATCAGCTCCTGTCCATCCGGGCAAGCCCCAATTGTCATAGTCCGACCGATGGCCGATGGCAGCGATGGCGCCGTTGTGGCTGCTGCAGCCACCTATCACGCGAGCGCGTTCGAAGGTCCACCGACCTGACGTGTAACCCCAGTCGTGGCTGGTGGCCAACATTCGCGCGCTGAGGATCTCCGCCGGCCACCGGCCAGAGTCGTAGGGGCCGTAGTCCGGGCCGGCCTCCAGCAGCAACACGTCGCGGCCCTGCTCCGCGAGGCGGCCGGCAACTGCACAACCCGCTGACCCCGCACCAACCACCACGACGTCGGCGGCAAACCTGGCTGCACTCATCTCAATCCCCCTAACGAACGACGACCCAGCTCGGTGAGCGGGTCAACCACATCATCCATGATGTCAAAGTGGTGGCGGCCAGCGCACTCCAGTGCATAGACGTGCAGGCCAGCGGCCGCCAGGTGCGCTGCATAGGCGCGACTCTGAGCCTTGAACGCGTCGGTCTCGTTGTCGCCCCAGGCCACCACAACGTCATGACGAGCAGCGACTGGCAGTAACTGCGGGCTGAGCGCCGCAGCCGCAGCCTCATCCAGACCGAGCGGATCGTTGACCGTGGTCTGCAGCAGCGGACGCAGATCGAACACGCCGCTGAGCAGGACGGTTCGATCAATGGAGAGAGCCGACCGCGAGACCAATGAAACCATTGCGGCCAGGTGCGCCCCGGCGGAGTGACCCGCCAACGTGACAGTGGACGGCGAGACGACTTCGGCTAGGGCGGCCAGCGCTGCCTGGCACTCGTCAATCATCTGCGGGATGGAGCCCTGCGGTGCGATGGTGTATTCGATCGCCGCATACGACCAACCTTGCGCCAGTGCGGCAGGAGCCAGCGCCAACGATTCGGCTGCGCTGAGCGCCTGCCAATAGCCCCCGTGAATGAAAACAAGCAACGGAGCGGCGGGGTTCTCGACCACCAGGATCGTGCCGCCGGCCAGCACCGTCAGCCGGTCGCCGAGAGTGGATCGGGCAGCTGCGCTGTCGGCCCGGTACGCCGCGACGAACGGCAATGCGTCGCCCCCGACACGCGAGCTGGGTGAGTACTCGCGCTCCAGGTCGGTCATGGCGCGGCCTGCAGCGACTTGATGAACTCGACCACGGCCTGGATCTCGGCGTCATCGAGCGAGTTGGCCGACATCGCCGCTACCAGCCCAGTCCACCGCGATGTCACTCAGCCATCGTCGCAGGTTGCGTGCCTAGTGACCAATCACCGTGCACAAGTCGGGCCCTCGGTGCCATGCTGAACGCTCGTATCCGCCATGGCCACCCCGACCTCACCCTCACCCACGCCGACGACAGCGCAACCCGCATCTGAACGCCGCGCCGCCACCGTGGAGTTGTTACGCGCCCAGGGCGCACTCGCGTGCCCCGAATCGTTGCCGCTGGCCGCCCGCCGCGACGACTTGATGGCAGCAATTGGCGACCACCAGGTAGTCATTGTCGCTGGCGAGACTGGCTCCGGCAAGAGCACGCAGTTGCCCAAGTTGTGTCTCGATCTCGGTCGCGGGGTCAATGGTCTCATTGGCCACACGCAACCGCGCCGGATGGCTGCACGCACCATTGCTGAACGTGTCGCCGAAGAGTTGGGCACGGACCTGGGCACCACCGTTGGCTACACGGTTCGTTTCACCGACACGGTCGGCGAGCAGACGCTGGTGAAGGTGATGACCGACGGCATCCTGCTGGCCGAAATTCAGCGCGACCGGATGTTGCGTCGCTACGACACGCTGATCATCGACGAGGCCCACGAGCGCAGCCTCAACATCGACTTCCTGCTCGGCTACCTCGCCCAGCTACTGCCGAAGCGACCGGACCTGAAGCTGATTGTCACCTCCGCCACCATCGATACCCAACGTTTCAGTGAGCACTTCGCACAGCTTGATGGCTCGCCCGCGCCGATCATCGAAGTCAGCGGGCGCACGTTCCCCGTCGAGATTCGCTACCGCCCCTTCGGTGCTCGCGACGAAGACCCCGACGACGACCGCGACCAGGTGCAGGCCATCGTCGATGCGGTCGATGAGCTGGCCGAGGAGGGCGACGGCGACGTGCTGGTCTTCCTCTCCGGTGAACGCGAGATCCACGACACCGCAGACGCGCTGCGCCGCCACTTCGCCGAGTCGGCCCGAACCTCGCGGGGTGGCCCGGCTGATGTTCTGCCGCTGTACGCCCGGCTGTCCGCCGTCGAGCAACACCGCATCTGGCAGCCCCACCGTGGCCGACGGGTCATCCTGTCCACCAACGTTGCCGAAACCTCGCTCACCGTTCCCGGCGTTCGTTACGTGGTCGACGCTGGCGCCGCACGCATGTCGCGCTACAGCCACCGGCTGAAGGTGCAGCGGCTGCCCATCGAGGAGGTGTCGCAAGCCTCCGCCAACCAGCGTGCTGGGCGCTGCGGACGCGTTGCCCCCGGTGTCTGTATTCGCCTGTACGACGAGGCCGGTTTCGGGGATCGGCCTGAGTTCACCGAACCTGAGATCCTGCGCACCAATCTTGCCTCCGTCATCCTGCAGATGACAGCTCTCGGGCTTGGCGACGTCAGCGCATTCCCGTTCCTCGATCCGCCCGACTCACGCTCAGTGCGCGACGGCTACGGGCTGCTGGAGGAACTCGGCGCGATACAACCACTGCCAGACGGCAAGCACGCCAACGACAAGCGGGCCGACGACCGTCGCCTGACACCGCTTGGAAAGCGGCTGGCACGATTGCCCGTCGACCCTCGCCTGGGCCGAATGGTGCTGGAAGCTGAGCGCCACGGTTGTGTGCGCGAGATCATGATCATCACCGCGGTCCTCAGCATCCAGGACCCGCGAGAGCGGCCCACGGAGCACCGCGCGGCAGCGGACGAGCTGCACCGCCGCTTCCAGGTCGCCGGCAGCGACTTCCTCTCGTTGGTCAAGCTGTGGGACTACTTGCGCGAACAGCAACAGGCGCTCAGCAGTAGCCAGTTCCGCAAGCTGTGCCGAACCGAGTACCTCAACTACCTAAGGGTTCGCGAGTGGCAGGACCTGTTCAGTCAACTGCGCCAAGTCGCCGGGCAGATCGGCATTCGCCAGGGCAGCACTGCCGGCCACCCCGACCGAGTGCACCAGGCGCTGCTCTCCGGGCTGCTCAGCCACCTGGGCATGCGCGACGGCACCACGCGTGAGTACAAGGGCGCGCACGGCTCGAAGTTCGCCATCGGCAACGGTTCGGTGCTGTCCAAATCGCTGCCCAAGTGGATCATTGCCGGCGAACTGGTGGAGACCAATCGCCTGTGGGGCCGTGTTGTTGCGTCGGTCCAGCCGGAGTGGGCCGAGGAGCTGGGCGAGCACCTCGCCCGCCACAGTTACGGCGAACCGTCATGGGACGTGCGTCGCGGTTCGGCGGTGTGCAGCGAGCGTGTGTCGCTGTTCGGTTTGCCGATCGTGAGCAATCGCACCATCGGCTACGACCGCATCAACCGCGCCGCCGCACGCGAGATGTTCATTCGCTGTGCACTGGTTGAGGGCGATTGGGAGCAGGCTGCCGGCAATCGAAAGTTCTGGGAGCGCAACCAACGCTTCCTCGGCGACCTGAAGGGCTGGGGCGAACGTGTTCGGCGAGTCGACTTGGTCGACGAGGAAGCCGTCTTCACGTACTACGACCGGCGGCTAGGGACTGAGGTCGTCAGCACGCGCCACTTCGACAAGTGGTGGAAAGTCGCCCGGGCAACCCAGCCAGAGCTGCTCACCATGCGGCTGGAGGACTTCGTTGGGGAGGGCAACGCCACCAGCGTGCACGACTTCCCCACTGTGTGGCACCACCACATCGAGGGTCGCGACCAGATGGCACTGGCCATCACCTATCGCTTCGCGCCGGGCGCAACCGACGACGGTGCCACGGTGCACGTGCCACTCGCTGCACTCAACCAGGTGGAGCCGACAGGGTTCGATTGGAACGTGCCCGGTCTGCGCTCCGACCTGGTGGGTGCGTTGCTCCGCGTCCTGCCCAAGGAGTACCGCCGCGAGTTGGTGCCGATGAATGAGGTCAGAGACAACGTCGTTGCCTCACTGGGCACACCGGCCGCGTGGGAGGACGGGACTGCCCTGGCCGCAGCGTTGTCGACGGTGGTCAACGACGTCGCCGGTGTCGCGGTGCCTCCTCACGCGTTCGATGTGTCGCTGGTGCCGCCGCACCTGCGCATCGGCTTCTCCATCGACGACGAACACGGCACGCCGGTCGCCATCGGCAAGGACATCGTGGCGCTGCGCAAGCTGGTCGCTCCGCGAGTGCGTGCCGCGGTTGCACGTGAGTCGCCCATCGAGGAACGCAAGGGAATCGTCACGTGGGACTTCGGCGACCTTCCGCATGAGGTCTCCACGTCTCGCGCCGGTGTGTCTGTTCGCGGCTACCCCGCCTTGCTCGATGATGGCGACAGTGTCAGCATCCGCGTGTTCACCAAGCCGGCGCTGCAATCAAAGGTGATGCGTGCCGGTGTGCGACGCCTCCTGCTGCTTGCGGTGCCGGTCGGCAAGCGGTCGGTCGAGCAATACCTCACCAACTCGGCCAAGCTGGCGCTGGCCCGCAGCGAGATCTCGCTGGACGCGCTCGCCGCTGACTGTGTGATGGCCGCCGCGGACGATGTCATCAATCGTCACGGCGGCGCGTGCTTCACGGCTGCCGAATTCGAGCTGCTGGTGCGCGCTGCGCGCAACGAACTTCCAGACGTCGCCGCAACCGCGATGCACACCGCTGCGGAAGTCATCGCTGCCGCGGGTGAGGTACGTAATCGCCTCGACAAGTTGGTTGCCCCCGCCGTCGCCACGGGTGCCGGCGACGCGC
>JAYVVY010000389.1:0-11867 GCA_043786575.1 Ilumatobacteraceae bacterium | reverse complement strand
GCACGTTTCAGACCATCGGTATCGCAGGGTGCGCGGCGCGCGCCTTGCGGATCACCTACATGGGTGAGCTGGGGTGGGAGCTGCATCTGCCCGTCGAGTCCGCCACCCGCGTCTACGACACGCTGATGGCTGCCGGCGCGGGACACGGGCTGGTAAACGCGGGCTACCGTGCCATCGAGAGCACCCGATTGGAGAAGGGCTACCGCGCCTGGGGCAGCGACATCGGCCCCGACCACACACCCATTGAGGCCGGCCTCGGCTGGGCCGTCAAGATGAAGAGCGGCATTCCATTCCGCGGTCGCGAAGCCATCGAGGCACAGCGCGAGAAGGGCGTCGGCAAGTTGCTGGCGGTGTTCACCGTTGACGGCTCGGCGATCCTGCTCGGCCGCGAAACCATCTATCGCGACGGCGAACGCGTCGGCTGGCTCACCAGTGGCGGCTACGGCTACACGATCGAACGATCAGTCGGTTACGGCTATGTGCGCCGACCTGCTGGCGTCACGGCTGAGTGGGTGCTGGCCGGCTCGTACGAACTGGAAGTGGCCGGCGAACGAGTGCCCGCCGCGGTCTCGTTGCAACCGCTGTACGACCCCACCAACGCACGAGTGAAGGCCTAACAAATGTCCGAGTCCGCACTCCCCCACCGAGCACGAATTGTCATCATCGGCGGCGGAATTCTGGGCTGCAGCATCGCCTATTGGCTCACCAAGTACGGCGAGCAAGACGTCGTGCTGCTCGAGCAGCACCAGCTGACCGAGGGCGCAACCTGGCACGCGGCCGGCCTCGTCGGCCAGCTCCGATCGTCACGCAACACCACTCGCATGCTGGAGCAGTCAGTCGAGATGTACCGGGGCCTGGAGACCGAGACTGGCCAAGCAGTCGATTGGCACGAGACCGGCAGCCTGCGCCTTGCCTGCTCGCCTGAGCGCGTGCTGGAACTCAAAAGATTGACGACGATGGCGAAGAGCTTCGGCCTGCCGATGGAGGTCGTGTCGCCGACTAGAGCTCAGGAACTGTTCCCGTTGATGAGCACGCAGGATGTGCTGGCTGCGGCCTTCCTGCCGACGGACGGGTATATCGACCCGGCCTCGGTCACCCAGGCGATCGCCCGCGGCGCCAGAATGCGCGGCGCTCAGATCCACGAGCAGACGAAGGTCACGTCGGTCTCTGTCGCCGGCCGCCAATGCACCACGGTGCACACGAGTCGCGGCGACATCGAGTGCGAGATGGTGGTCAACGCTGCCGGCATGTGGGGCATGGAAGTTGGCCGTATGGCTGGCGTTCGCATCCCGGCGACCGCCGTGGAGCACCAGTACCTGATCAGCGGCCCGATCGAGGGCTACACCCCTGTGGAGCTGGGCAAGATGCCCACGATGCGCGACCCCGACAACCTCGTGTACTACAAGCCTGATGGCCCCGGCCTGTTGATCGGCGGGTACGAGCCCGACACCATCGCGTTCGGCACCGGCCAGGGTGACGACGGCGGCATTCCCTCGCCGTTCCAACGGCAACTGTTCGAGCCCAACTACGACCGGTTCGCGCAGCTCGCCGAGCTGGGTGCCAAGCGAACACCGTGCCTCGAAACCGCCGGCATTCGCACGTTGCTCAATGGGCCAATCCCCTACTCCGCCGACGCCGACTTCGTGATGGGCCGGGTGCCCGAGCTGGACAACTACTTCGTGGCCACCGGCTTCCTCTACGGCATCGCAGCCGGCGGCGGCGCCGGCAAAATGATGGCCGAGTGGATGCTGGAGGGTCGGCCCAGCCTGGACCTGTGGCCGCTCGACGTACGCCGATTCTCGTTCCATCACACCACGCGCCACTTCATGGACACGCGCATGGTGGAGCTGTACGCGCACCACTACAAGCTGGCGGCACCGGGCAGCGAGAAGGTCACCGCGCGCGGCATTCGCCGCAGCCCGCTGCAGCAGACACTCACTGGTCACGGCGCTGTATTCGGCTCACGAGGCGGTTGGGAGCGCCCCAACTGGTTTGCACCCGCAGGCGTAGAACCCGTCGACCAACCGTCCTTTACCGAACCCAACTGGTGGCCGCACGTTCGTTCCGCCCACTTGGCGGTCCGTGAGGGCGTCGGCCTCATCGACCAGACCAGCTTTGCGAAGTTCGAGATCACCGGGCCCGGCGCACTCGCGGCAGTGCAGTGGCTCAGCGTTGCCGACATGGACAAGCCCGTCGGCACCGTGATCTACACGCAGTTGTGCAACGACCGCGGCGGCATCGAATGCGACCTCACGATGACGCGCACAGCGCCGGACAGTTTCTACGTCGTCACCGGTTCTGCGTTCGGAGCGCACGACATGGGCTGGATTCGAAGCAACAGCCCCGATGACGGAACCGTCGTCATCCGCGACCTCACATCGGCTCGTGCCGTTGTCAACATCGTCGGGCCGAAGAGCCGTGAGGTTCTGCAATCCGTGTGCGAGGACGACGTCAGCAATGCCGCCTTCCGCTACGGCAAGGCACGCGAGATCACGATCGGTTCCGCACCGGTACTCGCGGTGCGCATCGGCTACGTCGGCGAGTTGGGTTGGGAACTGCACATACCCACCGAATACGCCGCACACGTCTACGAGCTTCTCCACGAGGCCGGCCAGCCGCACGGCATTGTCGACGTCGGTTACCGCACCATCGACACGATGCGCATGGAGAAGGGCTACGTCTACTGGAGCACCGACGTCACGCCCGACACCACGCCGTGGGAAGCGGGCCTCAGCTGGCGGGTCAATCTCAACAAGGGCGACTTCCTCGGCCGCGATGCGCTGGTGGCACAACGCGAGGCCGGCATCACCCGCAAGTTGTGCACGTTCACGCTGGAGTCGATGGCCTACCCCGTCAGTGGCGAGGCGATCATCGCTGACGGCGCAGTGGTGGGCTTCACCACCAGCGCCAACTTCGGCCACACGGTCGGCAAGCCGATCGTCTACGGCTACCTGCCCACAGCGCTCGCCAGCCGCGAGGATTTCATTATCGAGGTCTACGGCGAACCCATCCCCGCCACGCGCCACGACCGCCCCCTCTACGACCCCGACAACACCCGCCTGAAGTCATAGGCGACCAGAGAATGCATTGTCTCTTTCAACTGGACGCGGCAAGAATGATCGAGTGGAAAAACTCGACCCAATCGAAGACTTGCTCCACCAACTCGACGTCCTCTATGGCCCGCTCACACAGGCTGAAGTCGATGAAGGGGAAGAATGGTATGACCAGATCCTGCAACGACTGTGTGCAGCGACGGACCGAATGCCCGAGGAATCTGACCAGGTGGCTGAGTAGCGACTTGTCGCTTCGCAGGTCCAACAGATGACGGATCTTGCTGACGCCCTCGCTCGTGTGCCGTTTCTGCAACACGTCGACCCGGCGTCCGTGTCGCGTCTCGCCGGGCTGACCAACGTCAACTATCTGGTCTCGACGGGTGATGAGCGGCTGGTGCTACGTGTCCCGGGCGCGGGCACAAGTGAGTACATCGACCGTGTTGCCGAAGAGGTCGCTGCTCGGTCTGCGGCGGCCGCGAGCGTGAACGCTGAGGTCCTGTTCTTTGATGCCACCGACGGGTTGATGGTGACTCGATACGTCGATGGCGCGCTCACGATGAATCCAGATCGCTTCCGCGACCTCGGCTCCGTTGCACGGGCCGGCAAGGCCCTGCGTCGGCTGCACACCGCCGCCGAACCGTTCTCCACCGACTTCCTGCTGTTCACGATGATCGACGACTTCAAGCGCCTGCTCGCCGAGAAGGGCGCCACCCTGCCCGCCGGATACCACGAAGCAGAAGCCGCGGCCGACGCAACCCGAGTCGCGCTCGAAGCGGCGCCGCGGCCGCTGGTGCCCAGCCACTGCGATCCGCTGTGCGAGAACTTCCTCGACACCGGCGAACGAATGGTGGTGATCGACTACGAGTACAGCGGCAACAACGACCCGATGTGGGATCTCGGCGACCTTTCCGTCGAAGGACAGTTCAACGACGAACAGGACGCCGTCTTACTGGCCGCCTACTTCGACGGCCCGGCACCGGCCGGCGACGTCGGCCGCATGGTCGCGTACAAGGCAATGTGCGATCTGTTATGGACGCTGTGGGGCGTGATACAGCACGCAAATGGCAACCCCGCCGAGGACTTCTGGGCCTACGCAGTCGGCCGTTTCGAGCGCTGCCAAAGGCTGATGTCCTCCCCCGCCTACGCCACCCACTTAAACAACATCGCCACCTGAGCGACGCCAGCAGCGACTTACGCCCCGGCGGCTAAGGCCTGGATGGCGGCGAGCATTCGGGTCTCGCAGATTCGCATGCGGGCGACAAACGGTTGCAATTGCGACGATGCCGCGGCCTCGTCGCCGGCCGCCACGTTTTCGTGAAGGGCTGCAGCAATTCCGTCATAGCCAGCAACGTCCAGTTCTTCGCGCAGACGCTTCACCGCTGGAAGAGTGCTGTGTCGCTGCAAGAGGTCGGCGATGGCTACCTCGCACTCGGCGAACCGGTCGCGAGCGATCTCGAGGCTTGTCCAGAACAACTCCACCGCGTTCACCCCTGTCGAGCGACGGGGCAGCACGAACATGCGGACGAACCAGCGTGCGTTCGATGCCGCCGTCGGCTTCACTGCGAGTGCGGCATCAGCGTCGCGCAACGCAGAGCTTCCAACCCGCATGGCGCTTAACCCCGCTGCGACCAACCCACTCGCATCGCGCTCGATCTCATTCATCGCCTCACCCCTCCCGACCGACCTCACGGCCTAAAGTACTGCATCAGCGGGGCTGCACCCCCGCTGGCCAGCTGTGCTACAGTTCCATCATACGGTTCTGTTCCGCATCGTGGACCACCACGGAATGACCATCGAAGGACAGCTGATGAGCGACGGCGACGATCTTGATCTTGCATTACTTCCCGACGATGAACTCGTCACTCAGATGCACGAAGACCTGTACGACGGGATGGGGCCGGAAATCATCGAAGGCACAATGTTGTTGCTCGACCGCGGATGGGAACCGAATCGAGTCCTCAACGACGCTCTCGTCGAGGGAATGCGCATCGTCGGCATCGACTTCCGTGACGGCATCTTGTTCGTTCCCGAGGTGCTGCTGTCCGCCAATGCGATGAAGGGCGGCATGGCCATCCTTCGCCCGCTGCTGGCAGAGACCGGCGCAGAGCCCATCGGCAAGGTCGTCATCGGTACGGTCAAGGGCGACATTCACGACATCGGCAAGAACCTCGTCGCCATGATGCTCGAGGGCGCCGGTTTCGAAGTCATCGACCTCGGCATCAACACCGACGCCGACAAGTTCCTTGCTGCGCTTGAGGAGCATCAGCCCGACATCTTGGGCATGTCAGCACTGCTCACCACCACGATGCCGTACATGAAGGTCGTCATCGACACGCTGCAAGAGCGCGGCCTGCGCGACAAGTACATCGTGTTGGTCGGTGGCGCTCCGCTCAACGAAGAGTTCGGCCAGGCAATTGGCGCCGACGCGTACTGTCGTGATGCAGCAGTTGCCTCCGAAACCGCCAAGCAATTGGTGTCAGCCCGCCGCGGCCGCGCCGAGCCTGCCGGCCCGTCTGTCTGAGTTCGCACCACATGCACCGGCCACTCGTCCTCGCGTGCGGCGCACTCGTTGCCGAGTTGCGTGCGGTGTTGAAAGCCAACGGCCTCACCGACCGAATCGACGTGCGGTACCTGCCTGCCAACTTACATAACCGCCCGGACCACATCGTGCCCGCGCTGCGAACGCTGCTGGACGAGATCGATCCGCGAAGCGAGCGCCCAGTGCTGGTTGGCTACGCAGACTGTGGCACCGGTGGCGGCCTTGATCGACTGCTGGCAGAGATGCCCCGCCTGCAACGGCTGCCGGGGAACCACTGCTACGAATTTTTCGCCAGCACCGCGGTCTTCGAGGCAATGCAAGACGACGAACTGGGCACGTTCTATCTCACCGACTTTCTGGCCAAGCATTTCGAAGCGTTGATGTGGCAAGGGCTTGGGCTCGACAAGCACCCCCAGTTGCTCTCGATGTACTTCGCCCACTACACGCGGGTGGTGTTGCTCTCGCAATCCACCGACGAATCCGTGATCGCTGCTGGACGAACGGCTGCTCACCGCCTAGGGCTGCGCTTCGAGCACCGTCATGTGGGCCTTGGCCCGTTCTCCGATGCAGTCAGCGTTGCCCTGACCTCCAGCCGAAAGGTGGCATAGGCCATGTCCCGTCGCGGTGGAAGCGAAGTCGTCATCATTTTGTGGCGCGACATTCCTGCACAAATCAACGGCAAGGTCGGCGCCGATCGCCATCAGGTGATCCTCCCCCACCGTTTCCAGAAGGCAATCGATCGCGCTGCGATGGTTGCGGACAAGAAGACCGCCCAGGAGTACGTGGGTGAGTGGCGGCGCACCAGCTATCCGCTCGCCGGTGAGCTGATCCCCACAATCGACGAGATTGCCGCCACCATCGAAGTCGAGTTCACCAATGAGCGTCTGCACACCATCGTCGACAACGGCGGATGGGACCCTGCAGCCCTCGCCATCAACGACACGCCCAACGACACGCCCAACGACACGCCTACGCCCAACGACACGTCCGGAGACGAATCGTCATGACTCACACCGTCATCAGCTCTGCCACCAAGGAAGTCATCATCGGCTTCGACCGCCCCTTCGTGATGATCGGCGAACGCATCAACCCCACCGGGCGCAAGCTGCTCGCTGCAGAGATGAAGGCCGGCGACTTCAGCCGCGTACAGGCCGATGCACTTGCTCAGGTGGCCGCCGGCGCGCACATGCTCGACGTGAATGCGGGCATCCCACTGGCTGACGAGCCCGCGCTGTTGGCTCGGGCAATTCAACTCGTGCAGGCCGTCACCGATGTACCGCTCTCCATCGACTCCTCGATCATTGAGGCACTGGAAGCCGGCCTTGCCGTGTATCAGGGCAAGGCCCTGGTCAACTCGGTCACCGGCGAAGACGAGCAAATGGAACGAGTGTTGCCACTCGTTGCGAAGTACGGCGCCGCAGTGGTCGCCATCAGTAACGACGAGACCGGCATCAGCGTCGACCCCGACGTCCGCTTTGCCGTTGCCCAAAAGATCGTCCGCCGCGCATCGGACTATGGCATCCCCGCCAGCGACATCGTCGTCGATCCGCTGGTCATGCCCATCGGCGCGATGGGTACCGCCGGCCGCCAGGTGTTCGCACTGCTACGCCGCCTGGTCTCCGAGCTGAAGGTCAACACCACCTGCGGCGCCAGCAACGTCAGCTTCGGGCTGCCGGCGCGCAATCAGATCACCGGCACCTTCCTGGCCATGGCCATCAGCAACGGCATGTCGTCCGCGATCATGAACCCGCTGCACCCGGAAGTGAAGACCATCGTCATGGCTGCTGATGTGCTGGCCGGCAACGACCAGGACTGCGCCGCCTGGATTCGCGCCAACCGCGACCCAGACGCTGCCGGCGGCGCCCGCGAGGGCCGCGCGGCTGGTGGCCGACGCGCACGGCAAGGCCAGTAGGGCACTCGTGCCGCGCGTCGTCTTCACCCCGTCGGGCCTCGGTGGCGAGGTTCCCACCGGCACCACGGTGCTGCAGGCTGCGCGCGACTTTGGTGTCGACCTGGATTCGGTGTGCGGTGGCCGCGGTATCTGCGGGCGCTGCCAGATTGCGTTCGAACCGGGGCAGTACTCGAAGTGGGCCATCGACTCGAAGGCCGCCGCGCTCAGCCCCTGGGGCGAGACCGAGGAGACCTACGACCAACGCCGCGGCATGAAGCCTGACCGTCGCTTGGGTTGCTGCGCACTGGTGCGCGACGACGTCGTGTTGGATGTGCCGCCGGAAAGCCAGGTGCATCGGCCGGTGGTGCGCAAGAGCCTCGACCTCAGCGACGTGGTGCTGGACCCGGCCGTCTCGCTGTCGTACATCGAACTGCCGCCCAGTGTGTTGGGCGATGCAGAGTCAATGAGTGACTTGGTGATCGCAGAGCTGCTGGTCGAGTTCGGCCGCACGGTCACCTCGCTCTCGCTGGAAGCGCTGCAGGAAGTTCACCGCGCGTTCGGTGGGCAGGATCGCGCTGCCACCGTCGCGGTCCGCGGCGAGACCGTTGTGGCCGTGTGGCCCGGCTACGTGGATCGCGTCTACGGCATCGCCGTCGACATCGGTAGCACCACCATCGCCGGCCATTTGTGCGATCTGCTCACCGGCGAGATCCTCTCCAGCGCGGGGCGAATGAACCCGCAGATCCGCTTCGGCGAAGACCTGATGAGCCGGGTCTCGTACGTGATGATGAACCCAGGCGGCGAGCGCAACCTCACCGCTGCCGTGCGCGAGGCGCTCAACGAACTGTTCGCCGAGCTGTGCCGTGATGCTGCGGACGACGGCTCGGTCACCCCCGATGCGGTGTTGGAGATCGTGTTGGTCGGCAACCCGATCATGCATCACATCGTTGCCGGCATCGACCCCACTCCCCTCGGCCAGGCACCGTTCACGCTTGCAACGGCCGAGGCCTTGTCCGTACCCGCATCAGCCTTCGAGCTGGTCGGTCGCCACGCCCAGGTGTACCTGGCACCCTGCATTGCCGGCCACGTCGGCGCCGACACCGCCGCGGTGATTCTCTCCGAGGGCCCGCACCGCTCCCCAACCATGCAGCTGCTGGTCGACGTGGGCACCAACGCAGAGATCGTCGTCGGCGATGCCACCCGCCAGTTCGCCGCGTCCAGCCCTACCGGGCCGGCCTTCGAGGGTGCTCAGCTGAGCTGCGGCCAGCGGGCGACAGCCGGCGCGATCGAACGGGTCCGCATCGATCGCGAGACGCTCGAGGCGCGCTTCAAGGTGATCGGCAGCGATCTGTGGAGTGACGATGAAGGCTTTGCCGCAGACACCGAAGACCTCGATATCTCCGGTATCTGTGGCTCTGGCATCATCGAGGTGATCGGCGAGATGTATCTCTCCGGCATCATCGACACCGACGGCGTGGTGCAGGGTTATGCGGCAGCTCGCTCTCCCCGCATCATCGAGGACGGCCGCACGTTCAGCTACGTAGTGCACGAGGCCGACGGGGTGCGCCTTGCCATCACGCAGAACGACGTGCGCGCGATCCAGCTCGCGAAGGCAGCCCTTCGCGCCGGCATCGACTTGCTGTTCCAACATGCCGGGGTCACCGAGGTCCACGACATCCGCCTCGCCGGCGCGTTCGGTAGTCACATCGACCCGGTCTACGCGCTGGTGCTCGGGCTGGTCCCGGACTGCCCAGTGCAGTACGTCCGCTCAATTGGCAACGCTGCGGGTGCCGGCGCCGTTCGCGCTCTGCTCTCCGTCGCCGCTTGCCGCGAGATGGAAGCTGCCGTACGCAACGTCGTCAAGGTGGAGACGGCCACCGAGCCCGACTTCCAAGACCTCTTCGTTGCTGCCATGGCGTTCCCGCATGCCAGCGCACCCACGACGCATCTGTCGGCAGTGATGACACTGCCGGAACCCATCTCCAGCGCCACCAACGCCGAGCGTGGGGGCCGTCGTCGCCGACGCGACGCCTCACCCACAACAACGGCGCCACTACTCTCAACTTCGGAGGAATCATGAGCGACGCACCCACCGTCGCACCAGAACACAGCTCAGGCGGGCGACGCTCGGGCGGCCGCGCCGGGCGCACCGCGATGCGCGCGGCGCACGTGATTGAGCGCGTGCCGTACCTCACTCGTACCTTGGCGCCATTCGAGGTCGCCAGTGAAGAGACGCTGGCGCTCATCGAGTACACCGCCGACACCGTCCTTGAAGAAGTCGGCATCGAGATTCGCGACTACCCGGAGGCACTGCCCATCTTCAAGGCAGGCGGCGCCGAGGTCGACGGCACTCGCGTGCGGTTTCCGCGCGGTCTGTGCCGCGAAATCGTGTCAAAGAATGCCCCGGCCAGTTACGTCCAGCACGCTCGCAACCCGCTGCACAACGTAGTGATCGGCGGCAACAACACCGTCTTCGCCCCCAACTACGGCAGCCCGTTTGTGCACGACCTGGACAACGGCCGCCGCTACGCGACACTCACCGACTTCCAGAACTTCGTCAAGCTGACCTACATGTCGCCGTGGCTGCATCACAGCGGCGGCACGGTCTGCGAGCCGGTGGATGTGCCGGTCAGCAAGCGCCACCTCGACATGGTCTACTCGCACCTGAAGTACAGCGACAAGCCGTTCATGGGTTCCGTCACCGCTGGCTCGCGAGCACAGGACAGCGTCGATCTGGCTCGCATTGGTTTCGGCGGCGATCTGCAGGATCGCACCGTAATGACCAGCCTCATCAACGCCAGCTCGCCGCTGGTGTGGGACGGCACCATGCTTGCCGCCGCCCAGTGCTATGCCGAGAACAACCAGGCATGCATCATCACGCCGTTCATCCTTGCCGGTGCTATGGCACCCTCCACCAGTGCAGGTGTGGCCGTGCAGACGCTTGCCGAAGCGCTCGCGGGCATGACGTTCACCCAGCTCGTACGGCCCGGCGCACCCGTCGTCTTCGGGTCGTTTGCCAGCTCGATGAGCATGCAAACCGGTGCCCCCACCTTCGGCACGCCCGAGCCGGCGATGGTGCTGTACACCATGGCCGCCCTGGCCCGTCGGCTGGGCGTGCCCTTCCGGTCTGGCGGGTCGCTGACCTCATCGAAGCTGCCCGACGCACAGGCCGCGTATGAGAGCGCCAATACGTTGCAGCCCACCGTGCTCGGTGGCGTCAACTTCGTGTTGCACTCCGCCGGTTGGCTAGAAGGTGGGCTGGCAATCGGCTACGAGAAGTTCATCCTCGACTGCGACCAGCTGGGCATGATGACCACCTTCGTGAAGGGCCTCGACGCCAGCGAGAACGGCCTCGCACTGGACGCACTGCGCAGCAACCCGCCCGGCAACCACTTCCTTGGCACGGCACACACCCTGGCCAACTTCGAGACCGCGTTCTACCGCAGCGACACCGCCGACAACAACAGCTTCGAACAGTGGAACGAGGAGGGCCGGCTCGATGCTTCCCAGCGCGCCAACGCGCTGTGGAAGAAGCGGCTCAACGAGTACCAGCCGCCGGCCTTGGACGAGGCGATCGATGAGGAAATGCTGTCCTTCATCGAGCGCCGCAAGTCCGAACTACCTGACGAATTCGCCTAAGCAGAAAGACAAGGACGACAACGATGTCGACGCAGCGCTCCCTCATCGCCGATGCACGGTACGAGGTTATCCCGATGAAGAACCTCGAACCGCAGATCGAACACATTCCCGCGGGCGCGTCCGTCTCCGTGACCTGCAGTCCGGCGAAGGGCCAGCAGGCGACACTCGACCTCACGGCGCGTCTCGTCGACCTTGGTCACCTCACCGTGCCACACATTTCGGCCCGCCTGACGCCGGATGTCGCCGCCGTGAAGAAGCTTGCCGAGTTCTGCCGCAGTCACGCGCTCAAGGAAGTGTTCCTCATCGCCGGCGACGCTCCGGAACCGGTGGGCGACTACGACGGCGTCGTTGCTTTCCTCCGCGACTTTCTCGACACCGATCACGGTCTCACCCGCATCGGTATCACCGCCTACCCCGACGGCCACGCGCTGATCGACCCCAAGGTTGTCCACGAGGCGTTGCACGCCAAGCAGGCGCTGCTCGAGGAAGCCGGCATCCCCGGCTTCGCGAGTACTCAGATGTGCTTCGACCTCGACGTCTGGAAGCAGTGGGCGATGACCGAACGCGACGCAGGGTTCAAGCTGCCGTTGCACATCGGTGTGCCCGGCGTGATCGACCGCGCCAAACTGTTCTCGATGGGTATGCGCCTGGGCATCGGCAACAGCATGCGGTACGTGAAGAAGAACGGCGGCGTGCTGGGCCGTCTGTTCAAGCCCGGCGGCTACGACCCCAACAAGCTGATCAC
>JAYVVY010000388.1:0-12921 GCA_043786575.1 Ilumatobacteraceae bacterium | reverse complement strand
GTCGTACAACTGGTGAGTGGCGACCCACTCGCGCCTGACGCGCTGGTGGCTGAGTTGCATGGTGCGACCGTTGCGGTCACTGACCATCGGATCTCGGCGATCGAGGGCGATTTCGACTGGTCGTGGCTTGTCGAGGACGTCGTCAGTGTCGTGCACGGTGGGCAGAACCCGTGGACGATCTTCGGGGTTGCGGGCATCTCCGACTTCGGCGTATCCGTCCCTGCCGAGCGGGCCGCGGAGTTCCGCCGTCTGATTGCCGATTTCGCCTCGATCGAGGTCCGTCATCAGCACATTGTTCCTCCGTCGATCCCTTCGGTAGTGCTCCCGGCGGAGCCAGCAGCCGCGTCACCCGCCGATGCGCAACTTGCTCACGCGGCGCAGTCGACATCAGTGCCGTTGCCGTTGCCAGTGCCGTTGCCGTTGCCTCCGATTGTGGAAGCAACAGCCGACGTCCCGCCGGCGAGCCTCTTGGTTGCTCTCACCGTGATGGACGAGGCGGCCGACACGCCCACAGGGGTAGTTCCCATATTCGAGAGTCCTGTCGCCGTGGCGGGACCGACGCCCGATGCCCGTAGGGCGAACCGTTTCTGGGTTCGACCACGCACCAGCGGCAACGACCTGATGGCGCCGGCGGCCGCGCTCGCCGGCATCGATGCTCGCAACATCTCCGCCTGGTTCGGCTCCCATCAGGTGCTCGACCGTGTGTCCCTGGACATGCGGGCCGGCGAAGTGACCGCCCTGATCGGGCCGTCAGGGTGCGGAAAGTCGACGTTCCTGCGGATTCTCAACCGGATGCACGAGATGATCTCGCTGGCATCGATGGCGGGTGAAGTGATGCTCGACGGCCACGACATCTACGATCCGGAACGCAAGCTCACCGACGCCCGTCGCGAGATCGGGATGGTGTTCCAGAAGCCGAACCCATTCCCTGCCATGTCGATCTACGACAACGTGCTGGCAAGCCTGCGGCTGACCGGAGTGAAGGCCAGCCAGGAGATGAAGGACGACTTGGTCGAGTCGTGCCTCACCAAGGCTGGGTTGTGGAACGAGACCCGTAACCGCCTGCGCGAACCCGGTGGCGGCCTGTCAGGCGGCCAGCAGCAGCGCCTCTGTATCGCGCGTGCGCTGGCGATTCGACCGCGGGTACTCCTGATGGACGAGCCGTGCTCGGCGCTCGACCCGACCTCGACTCGACGCATCGAGGAGACAGTGATGGAACTGGTCTCGGAGGTGACGATCGTGATTGTCACGCACAACATGCAACAGGCGCTACGCGTGTCCAATCGCTGCGCATTTTTCCTCGCTGAGCAGGGTACTCCTGGCCTCATCGTCGAGCACGGCTCGACGATGGCGATGTTCAACAGCCCGCAGGATCAGCGCACCAACGACTACGTCAACGGTCGTTTCGGCTGACGCTCGCCAGTGGTGGCAAATGAACGTGTGATGTACGTCCATCGTTCATTTGAGGGCAAGTTTCACGACACCTTGACATGTCACCATCGTTCTCGCCGGTACCTGCTTGTCCGGTCGAACATCCACCGAAAGGGAACGCGACACATGTCGACAACAATTACGAAGAAGAGGGTGGCGTTGGGAGTAATCGCCGCCGCCCTCGGAGCGAGCTTCACGCTCGGCGGCGGCTCGGGCCCCGTCAGTGCCGACCCCACACAGTTGACCGCCCTCGTCGGCGTCGGTTCCGACACAACGCAGGACGTCATGAACGCCATGGCCGGCTTCAACTACGGCGTCAACTACTCGGCGATCAACTCCGGCGCTGCCACCAGCTACCGGCACATCATCTCCTTCGACGCCTCGCCGACACAGACTGCCAGCGATACCTGCATCACGCCGGTCATCAACGGCCCGACCTTCACCCGTCCCAACGGCTCGGGTTCGGGCCGCAAGGCGCTGTATGCCGCAAGTGGCCTCAGCTCCGCAGGTTGGACCGGGTCGTCGTTCACCCTGGACAACGGCACCATCCTGCCCACGTGCGCAGCGACCGTGAACATCAGCGGCACGGCAAACTTTGCGCGTACGTCGTCCGTCGGCTCCACGGCCGGCTCCGACGTCACCTACATCCCATTCGGCCGTGACGCCCTCACCTTCGCCAGCTACCGTCCGGGCGGTGGGCAGCCGGTGGTCACCCTCACCCGCAAGCAACTGATCGACGCCTACGACAACGCCACGCTCGAGGTCATCCCCGACCCGGACGGCACCGGCACGCTCACACTGGTTCCGTGTGGCATCCAGACGGGTTCTGGTACTCACCAGTTCTGGCGCACCACGGTCCTGCAGAGCGATGCGACCAAGGAAGCTGCAGCTACCGCAGTCTGCACCCCGACCGAAGCCAGCCGCTTGCAGGAGAGCAAGGGTGACCTGCTGAAGATCAAGGGCGACGCGCTCGACGTCACGCTCGATGACTTCGTCGTCATCACCGGCTACTCGGCGGCGGCATACATCGCTCAGGCCAATGGTGTCTCGAACCCCAACGGGTTCAACCAGATCCAGATCGGCTCGATCAGCGATGACTCGATCGCCGGCTCCGGCGGAACCAACCTCGGTTCGCCGATCGTGGGTACCGCTCCCAACCTGACGCCGAACCCGACCTTCTATGCAAGTGCGGGCCACGGACGCGACGTGTACAACATGATCCGCCGTTCACTGATCGTGAACACCGGCACCGGCAACCCCCTCAGCAACGCCTATGTGGCGCTGTTCGCGGATACCGACCCGGGCGCACCGAACACCTCCGTGCTCTGTGCCCAGACCGCCCGCATCAACCTGTTCGGCTTCGCTGCAATTGCCAACTGCGGCAACTACACCGCCACGCTGCGCGCCTGGGACACCGGCGTCAGCTGATCATGAATGACAGTCGCACTTCGAATTGCACAGCAAGTTCACGCAAGTCCTTCAACTCCACATTCTTCTCCTCGAAAGGGAAAACACATGTTTAAAAAGCTCATCGCCAGCGTTGCGCTGGCCGGTGCAGTGGTGTCCGTATCTACGGGCATCCTGTCACCGATCACAGCGTTCGCTGCTGCAGAAGGCGCCGTCACGCTCAACCAATCGAGCGGCACTGGCAGCACCAACTTCAACATTTCGTTGCCGTCGGGTGCCAGCTGCTCGGGGAACGGCGCTGCCAACTACCGCTGGGAGACGTTCATCGCGTCGAGTTCCATCGACGTCGGCACGCTCATCTTCAGTGACGGCCCGAACCAGCCAGTTGGTACGTTCACCTCGTCATTGACCGACACTTCGGGCAACCTGGTCAAGCAGAACTTCCCGGGTGCTGGTGGCCTCATCAGCGCTATCCCGCAGCTCAACTTCTCCAGCCTGATCGGTAGCGGAATCACCGCCGGCACCTACAAGGTCGGTATTTTCTGCGCCAACCTGAACAGCGGTGGCACCATCGGTCGTCTCGACGCCGGTCACTACTGGGAAACGTCGATCACCGTTACCAACCCAGCAACGCTGGCTTGGAGCTTTGGTGCTGCGCCGTCGGCCCCGGTGCTCGGTGCACTCACGGGTGCTCTCAGCTCGTTCACGGGTAGCTTCACCTCTGCGGTCGCCACGCCGGCCGTTGGTGCCAACGGGTACGTCGTTACTGCGGTTCCGACCGCAGGCACCGGGTTCCCCGGCGCCACGGTGACGCAGTTGTTCAGCGCAACTGGTGCATTCACGTTCAGCAACGCTCTGGCGAACGCCACTACATACTCGGTGACGATGACAGCGGCCAACACCGCTGGCACGAGCCCGGTGTCGAACACGCAGACCGTCGTCGTGAACCCCCCGGTTCGCCCCGCTGTCACCAACCTCGGTGCAGTGCCCGGAATTGGGAATGTAGTCCTGAACTGGACGACGCCGACGGGTGTTGCACCCACCGGCTATACCGTTGCGGTCAGCCCGACCGTTGCCGGTTCACCGTTCACGGTTGCAGCTGGTGGCACGACACTGACAGTGACCGCGCTCTGCACACTCGGAGTGCTGAACTTCACGGTGACGCCGACCCATACCGCACCGTTCGCCGGTGCGGCTGCAGGCATCTCCGCCACCTCCAACTGTGACGGCACCGTCATTCAGGACATCACCGTGGTACGCCCGGCCGGTGCCTTGGTGCTGACCCAGCGCTGTGGCGTCAATGGGCCGTTGGCCAGTGAGCCGGCCTCGCCCGGCTTCCCGGTCCTTTCTCCTGTTGTTGCCTCGGCTGACCAGGTTGGCACCGCCCCGACGCTCACCGCCGGTGGCGCCGTCGGTGACCCGCAGTTCGCCAACTACCCGACGCCCAGCCCGGTCGCTGCGGAGACACACTGTGGCGTCAACCTGGGTAGCGGTCAGCTCGTCAAGAGCGGCCCACTGTCGGGTCAGTACTACACCGCCAGTGGTCTCATCAACCAGGTCACCGTCTCGGACACCCGCGACAATGACACTGGTTGGACGGTCAACGGCACGATGAGCACATTCACCGTCGCCGGTGGTGGCGCATCGTTCAGTGGCAACTACCTCGGCTGGAGCCCGGTTGTCACCAGCACCTCGGGTGTGACCTCGGCTGGCTACGACCAGACAGTGGCCCCTGGGCTTACCGTCCTGCCGGACACGGCCGCTGGCCTGGCCACCCCGAAGCAGCTGGCAAAGGCACTTCCCGGCTTCGGCCTGGGCATTGCATCGTTCGATGCTCGCCTGAAGTTGCTCATCCCGGTTTCGGCTCGTGCCGGTACCTACAACGGGACGCTGACCTTCACCATCGTCTGATCTCAGACATGTAATCAGCAAGGAAAGTTCGTATCAACCGACGTTGTGGTGGTGTGGGGTGGCCTCGGCCGTTCCACACCACCTCGGCGGTTCAGAATGAAAGCATCAACTCATGAACATCAGGCGTCTCGTCCTGTCGGCCACCATCATGTCGGTGGCCTTTGTCGCGTCAGCGGTGCCTGCCCAGGGCGCGCCTGCCACCGTGCCACCCACCGAGCCGCCGCCCGCCGCCGTACCGACTGATGTGGCGCCGCCGCAGGTGGTGGAGGAGAGCTGGGCCCTATCACCCGCAGGTTCGCTGGAGGCGGATTCCGCGAGCGAGCGACCTGACCTCACCTACGAGGCCGACGCCGGCGCCATCATCAAGGATGCGGTGACAGTGTTCAACTTCGGAACGGTGCAGCTGACCTTCCGGGTCTACGCGACCGACGCCTTCAACAACGCCGACGGTCAGTTCGATCTGCTCTCCGGTGACCAGCAGCCTGTGGACGTTGGATCCTGGGTGACGATGGGCCAGGAGATGGTCACCGTGCCACCCGGCAAACAGGTGACCATTCCGATCACGATCAAGGTTCCTGCGGGCACGACGCCTGGCGACCACACGGGTGCGATTCTTGCATCGAACCAGTCGATCGGCGCCGGCCCCGAAGGTGGCGCTGTCACGCTCGATCGCCGCACCGGCACACGCCTGTATCTGCGGGTGAACGGCCCGCTGTTCCCGGAGCTGGCGGTCGCAAATGTCGACACCACGTATCAGCATGCGTTGAACTCGTTGGCCGGGTCCGCCGACGTCAAGTTCCGCATCGAGAACCGCGGCAACGTGCGCCTGGGCGGTACCGCGACGGTCACCATCGCCGGTCCGTTCGGCCTCGGAGAACGCAAAGTGAAGGTTCCCGACATCGCCGAGTTGCTGCCAGGCCAGGACGTGGAGGTCACCGTCGAGGTCGACGATGTACCGGCGCTGATGGGCGCGTCCACGACTGTGCGCGTCGAGCCCACCGTGGGCTCCGACGCGTCGACGGCCAGCGGCGAGGACACGACGTTCGTGCCGCCCATCACTCTGCTGTTGGCTCTGCTGTTCGTGCTTCTCGGTGTGCTGGCCAGACGCTCGTACTTGCGGCACCGCATCGGCACAGTCCCGGCCGCGGGCACGAAAGAAGCACAGAATGCGCGAGAGCACCAACCAGCGTGAACGCCCTGCGCAGTCTCTCCTTGCGAGCACTCTTGCTCGACCTGGCGCTGCTCGCCGTGTGGTCCGCGCCGCTGCTGGCGGCGCAAGGCACGACCAGCGGGCCGGTAGTCACCCTCGATCGCAACCAGATCGACCCGGGGCAGCGCGTTGTACTGAACATCGACGGTTTCGAATCGTTGAACGTGACCATCTCTGTGTGCGGCAACGAGGCGCGGCGCGGTTCGGTGGACTGCAACATGTACGCCAGTGAAGGTTTGAAGCTGGACACTGACGGCACATCGACAGTGATCCAGATTCCGATCGCAGCACCGCCCGCGCCGTGTCCGTGCGTGATCCGTGTGTCCAACAAAACGTTTGATGAGATCGCTGTCGCCCCAATCACCTTGATCGGTCATCCCGTCGCTCCGGCGGTCGAGACGCCGGGGCAGCAGGGCGCGCTCAATGTGACGATCAGCGCGAACGCAGCGCCACCCGGGTTGTTCTCGAAGGCCCGAGCCAGCATGGGTGGGCCGGCAACCTACGAGGTGACTGTCACCGTTAAGAACACATCGACGGTGCCCTTGCCGACGGTCTCGCTAGCAGGCTCCGTTGGTCGTAACGGTGACCAGTTGGCCACGCTCGCCCTTGATGATCCAGGCCTGATTGCGCCCGGCCGCACATGGCAGCAAGTGGTCACCGCAGAAGTGCCCGGCCCTTCCTTCGGTTCGCTGCAGTGGCGAGTCGATGCCTCGGGTGCCGGCTCCACCGTGACGGCCGTAGGGTCCACCGAGCAACGGCCGATACTGTTGATCATCGTCGTCCTGTTCTTGGTTGCCGACGTTTTTCTGCTGGCCATCCGCTTCAGGATCCGTCGCCGCCAACGCTCCCAATCGATGGTCGCAACCGAACCTCTCGCCGAGACCGTTGAGACCATGGACACCGAGGAACTCGCTTCGGTTTAGCGGGTGGCGGAGCTGTCGACGACGACGGGGTCGCCGTTGAAGATGGTGTGACGGACTTTGCCCTTCACCACTCGCCCGGCATACGGGGTGTTGTGGCTCTTGCTGGCCAACTGGGCCGGCACCACGGTCCACTGCTGAGCGGGGTCGAAGACGGTCATGTTGGCTGGCTCGCCGACGGCGATGGGGCGGCCGTGACGATCGGCGACACCGGCGATCGCTGCGGGCTGCCAGCTGAGCGCGGCGACGATTTCGACCATCGGCATGTCCAGCTCGGTGATGGCCAGCGCGAACGCTGTCTCCAAACCCAACATGCCGGGCGGTGCCTCATCCAACGGGGCTTCCTTGGTGTGCGCGGCATGCGGGGCGTGGTCGGTGGCGATGGCGTCGATGGTGCCGTCGGCCAGACCGGCCTTGATCGCGTCGATGTCGGCGCGCGTGCGCAGTGGCGGGTTGACTTTGAACACCGGGTCGTAGCCACTGAGCTGTTCGTCGGTGAGCGTGAAGTGGTGCGGGGCGGCCTCGGCGGTGACGGGTAGACCGTCGGCCTTCGCCTCGCGCACCAACTGCACACTGCGCACAGTAGAGAGGTGTAAGAAGTGCATGGGCACACCCGTGAGGCGCACCAACTCGATGTCGCGAAACACCATCAGCTCCTCCGCCAGCGACGGCCAGCCGGGAAGACCCAACCGGCTACAGCACGCACCCTCGTGCATCACCGCGCCCTTTGTCAGTGACGCAACCTCGCAGTGCTGCGCCAGCACGATGCCCAGCGGCTTGGCGTACTCCAACGCGCGGCGCATCAGCTGCGCATCTTGCACGCCGTTGCCATCATCGGTGAACAGGTGCACGCCCGCGGCCGCAAGCTCGCCGTACGGCGCAAGCATCTGCCCGGCGCGGCCAACGGTGATGCAGCCCGCCGGGAGTACCTCGCACAGCCCGGCCTTCACGCCCTGAGCACGAACGAAGTCGACCACCGCAACACTGTCCTGAGCCGGGTCGGTGTTGGGCATCGCAACGACTGCCGTGAACCCGCCCAGCGCGGCGGCACGGCTGCCGGTCTCGATCGTTTCGGCCTCTTCCTTGCCCGGCTCGCGCAGGTGCACGTGAAGATCGACGAAGCCGGGGGAGACCATGCAACCGGTCGCGTCGAGCACGGTGTCGGTTGGCCCGGCGTCCACGTCGGCCCCAACGGCACTGATGCGACCGTCTTCGATGGCCACGTTGCCAACTCGTTCGCCGGTCTGGTCCAGCAGTGTGCCGCCAGTGATGACGATGCGGCTCATTGATGCCGTGCCGTTCATGATTGTGTCGTTCACGAGGACGTCTCCGTTCGATTCAAATCGCTGCCAGAACCGAGCAGCCAGAACAACACGGCCATACGCACGGCTACCCCGTTGGTCACCTGATTGAGGATGACCGAACCGGGCAGCTCGCCAGGGTCGGCTACCATCTCCACACCGCGGTTCATCGGGCCCGGGTGCATCACCAGCGCATGAGGCGCCAGTCGCGCGGCCCGTGCCGGCGTCAGCCCGTACAGCATTGAGTACTCGTGCAGTGACGGCAGCAGCGCGTCGTCCATTCGCTCGCGCTGCACGCGCAACAGGTACAGCACATCAAGGTCGGGGAGCAGCGCGTCCAGGTCGTGGCTGACGTCCACCGGCCATGTCTCCACCGCTGGCGGCAGCAGTGTCGGCGGTGCCACTAGCGTGACGTGGGCGCCGAGCGCGGTGAACGCCTGCACGTCGCTGCGCGCAACACGACTGTGTTTGATGTCGCCGACGATGGCGATGCGCAGACCTTCGAAGCTGTCGCGGCGGTTGAGACTGGTGCGAATCGTGTAGCAGTCCAGCAGCGCCTGCGTGGGGTGCTGGTGCCAGCCGTCGCCGGCGTTGATGATGCTCGCGTTGGTCCAGCGGGTGATCATCTGCGGCGCGCCGCTGCTCTTATGGCGCACCACAAAAGCATCGACACCCATCGCGCTGATTGTCTCGATGGTGTCGCGCAGGCTCTCGCCCTTGCTGACACTGCTGCTCGAGACCGTGAAGTTCATCGTGTCAGCGCTGAGCCGCTTGGCAGCAGTGTCGAAGCTGGTGCGGGTACGAGTCGAATCTTCGAAGAACAGGCTGACCACGTTCTTGCCGCGCAGCGCGGGCACCTTCGGAATGGGCCGACTGTTGATCTCGACCATGTGATCGGTGAGCTCTAACAGGTGATGGATCTGGTCGGCCGTGAGGTCCTCGATGGACAGCAGATGCTTCATCGGATTGTGACCCCGGCCTGGGTGGCGGCGACTAGTTCATCGCTGCTGGTGGGCAAGTTCTTGCCAACGAAGTCGGGACGAATCGGAAGCTCGCGGTGCCCGCGGTCCACCATCACCGCCAGCTGCACCGCCCGCGGCCGGCCGTACTCGTTGAGCGCCTCCAGCGCAGCGCGAACCGTGCGACCGGTGAACAGGACGTCGTCAGTCAGGATCACTGTTCGGCCATCAAGGGTGACGGGAATTTCGGTGACACTTCCGGGCACGATCGGCCGCAAGCCGAAGTCGTCGCGGTGGAAGCTGACATCGAGCGTGCCCACCGGAACCGGGTTGGTGGGGTCGATGGCGGCGAGCAGCGTGGCCAGCGCCTCCGCCATCCACACGCCGCCGCGCTGCAGACCGACCAGCACCAATTGTGCGGCGCCGTGGTTGCGTTCGACGATCTCGTGGGCAATCCGTGTCAGCGCTCGGCCAACATCATCAGCACTGAGCACGGTGCGAACATCGGCGGACTTCTCGGTGCCCTGCGAATCGACGCCGGGCCCTTGGTCGCGGGGCTGCATGGTGAATCCCTTTCAAACGTATGGGCCTCACAGGACCCATTTCACGTTCGCGAAGGATGGTAGCCCAGCCGATCAGCTCTGGAAACGCTGACGCAGCGCTTCATCGGTTCGCGTGGGCGACCAATCGACCGGCTTCCAAGCGCAACACCTGATCGGCGCGATCGATCGCGACCGCTCGATGAGAAACCGCGAGCACTGTCATGCCAGCGGCAGCAAGGTTTGCCCACAGCTCTAGCTCAGTTTCCACGTCGAGTGCGCTCGACAGGTCGTCGAGTACGACGAGTTCGGGGACGTGCACCACTGCGCGGGCGGTGGCGACTCGTTGGCGTTGACCGCCTGACAGCCGCAAACCGCGGGGGCCGATCATCGTTGCCGTGCCGTCGGGCATCTCGTCGATATCTGCGCGCACGGCCGAGAGGTCGAGCGCTTGCAGAAGGACCTCACGCGGCATGTCGCCCAGGGTGATGTTGTCGGCAACCGAATCGCTGATCAACTGCGGCACCTGTGGAAGGTAGGCCGCATTCGGTGGCACGAAGAAAGCGGCGCGATCCGCAACCTCCTCACCGTTCCACAGCACATGGCCAGATGACGCGGCGCCCTGCGTCAACCCCAGCAGCGCGCGCAGCAGTGTGCTCTTGCCAGCCCCGATGGGGCCGGTCAGTACGGTGAAGCTGCCCTTCTCGATGGAGAACGAGATGTCGCGCACGCCGCTCCCGGTTGCGTACTCAGCCGACAGATCGCGTACCTCCAGGGTGCGCAACGGTGAACGCTTCGGGCGCACTGCGGCGATACGAGGCCGCCCCTCGCTGCGCCCGACCGGCAGCACCC
Source organism: Ilumatobacteraceae bacterium (assembly GCA_043786575.1). Lineage (GTDB taxonomy): Bacteria > Actinomycetota > Acidimicrobiia > Acidimicrobiales > Ilumatobacteraceae > UBA668. The sequence continues at coordinate 2,391 of JAYVVY010000388.1, read as the reverse complement.
GAGGTTGCACAGTGTTGGTGACGTCGCGGTCTGCCACTAAGCCACTCATTCGCTCGAAGGCGACGCCGGCTTGCTTGCGGCGGGCCATCACGCGGCCCACCATTCGAGGAAGGAAGCTCAGCCAGCCGAGGTAGGCGGTGAACACCGCCAGCTTGCCGACGTCGAATGTGCCAGCGGCCATTGCACTCGCAGTGATCAGCAATACGAAGCCAAGGCCAACGTCGGCGGCACCTTGCGCGAATGCTTGCACGCCGTCGTCCAAGACACGGTCGCGCACGGCCGTATGGCGCCGAGCGTCCACCAAGGTGCGCAACCTGTTGAGCGTCGCGGCACTTGCTCCGTTGACCTTGACGGTGGTTGCCGCGGACATCACGTCACCGAGGAAACCGCCGACCGCTGCCGACGCAATCCGGTCGGTAGCGCGGTAGCGCTTGATGCGGGTATCCAGCACTCGGGTTGCAACCGCAACACCGGCAAGCGGCACCATCAGAATTGCTGCCGCGCTGGGGTCGATGCTGCCGAGGACGAACGCGGCCAACACGGTGAACACGAGGCCGGCGCTGACGTCGAGCAACCCGTCAACGAACATCGTCACGTCTTCTACGTCGTCACGGAAATGTGTGATTGCCTCACCAGCTGAGCCCACTGGTTGGCCCGCCTCCGGGCCACCGCTGGCGAGCTGGGCGGTCAGCAGGTTTGCCCGTACGAGGGTCTGCATATGCACCCAGACCTGCGTCCATACCAGCGCACCGCCGTGAATGGTGGCCATTCGACACACGTCAGTGAGCAGCGCCGCAGCCGCAAACCAGTACACCCGCGTGTGGTCGCCCGCCTCCAGCGCGTTGAACCCGCGACCCAGCAACCACCCGCCCAACACGGGAAAGGTGAAGAACATCACGAACAGTGCCCAGGCGAGCCAGAACATCCGCGGCCGGTGTTGTGAGACGCGCCAGGCAAGGCGCCAGACGCCGGGCTCGCGACTCATCTCGTCTCCTCCAGTGCCAGCGCCAGCAGGTGATGAAAGCGACTGCTGTCGTCGCCCATCAGTCGTTCGCGGCTGCCATGCTCGACGACCTTCCCGTGGTCCAGCACCACGATCTCATCGACATGACGCAGCGTGCTCAGCCGGTGGGCGATGACGAGCGCGGTGCGTCCCTTCATGAGTTCGGCGATCGCCGCTTCCAGCCGCGCCTCGGTCTCGGGGTCGACGCGCGCGGTTGCTTCGTCCAGCACCACCAGGTCTGGGTCGCGCAGCCATACGCGGGCGAGCGCCAACAGCTGCGCCTCGCCTGCCGACAGTCCGGCCCCACCCGCGCCGAGTTGACGACCGATGCCGCCGGCCACAAGCGTTGACAGCCCGACGCGTTCGAGCGCGTGTTCAACCTGCTGGTCGGTCGGCGATGGATCGAACAGAGTGACGTTGTCGCGGATGGTGCCGCTGAACAGCTCGACCTCTTGGGGGATCATCGCAACGCGACTGCGAAGTTCGGCCATGGGAACATCGGCGATGGGCACGCCCCCTAGGCACAGCTCACCATGAGTCGCCTCCACCAGCCGCAGCACCAAGCGCGACAGTGTCGTCTTGCCACTGCCCGTGCGCCCGATGATGCCCACGGAAGTGCCGGCAGAGATGGCCAGCGAGATGTTGCGCAACACCCGCTCGCCGTCATCGCGCTCGTACTCGAACGAGACGTTGTCGAAGGAGATCGACAGCGGCCCGTCGCCGGGGGAGGTGGTGCCGTTGTCCAGAATCGTCGGTCGAATCGCCAGCAGATCGATGACGCGCACCATCGCCCCGTTCGCCTTCTGCACTGTTTCCAACTGCTGGACGACGTCCTCCAGCGGGCGCTCCAGCAGCAGCACGTATTGGAACATCAGAAACGCTGTTCCAACAGTGATCGAGCCGTTGGTGACCAGCAACGCGCCAGTCACCAGCGACAGCGATGAGCCCACAGCCACCGACCCCTGCACAGCCCACCACAGACGGAGAAACGCCGACTCGCGACGCACCGAGCTGTGCATTGTGCCTGCGCTCTCCTCAACGAACCGCCACATTGCGTGTGCGCCGGCGCCGTTGGCGCGTAAGTCCTCGGCAGCTGTCAGCCGCTCCTCGATGCCGCCGTACAGCGTGGCGTACGCACCCATCTCGTCGCTCGCTTCGCCAACTGCCCGGTGCCGCCCGCGAACGATCAGTGCTGACGACAGCGTCACATAGGCCAACGCACCAAGAGCGAGGCGCCAGTCGACAAACGCCAGCACCACCACCATGCCGATCACCATCGCCGCCGCCCCGACGACGCGCGGTACCACCCGGCCGAGAAAGTCGCTGACAGACGTGACATCGCCGTCCACTCGCTGGATCAGCTCACCGGGCGTGTGCCGACGATGAAA
>JAYVVY010000387.1:0-3201 GCA_043786575.1 Ilumatobacteraceae bacterium | reverse complement strand
TGCTTGTATTCCTTCACGCCGCGCGCCTTGGGCAACGCCTCCGACGGATAGACGGTGACGTACGAGCGAGCATTCGATGCGTAGAAGAATCCGCTGTTGCTGCGGATGCCCGACAAAATGTCGTCGAGCTTGCCGAGGTTGACCTTGCCACCGAAAACCGGTGCCGAAGTCGGCCACAAGAACGCAATGCACGCCAGCCCGAAGGTTGCCAAGCTGGTGCTCATCAGCGTGACGCTGGCGCGGTTCAAGAACTGACGACGGTTGACACCGATCTGCTCGGCATCGGGCGGGGTCCAGATGACGGGAGGTCCGCCAGCGCTGGCAACCAACGCCGAGTGACGAGCCTCGACTGCCGCGCGCTCGACAGCACGGCCAGTTGGCGCAACGGGAAGATCGATGTCGGCGTCCTTGTCGCGGCGAACAGTCTCGCGACTCAGCGCGCCTGCGCCGCGCACGTCGCTTCGGCGCGCCGCGGTGAGCATGACGATCGCGGCGAGGACAGTGACCGCGCCGACGGCGATTGCAATGGTGACAGCAGAGCTCATGACAGCCTCACAATTCGAAGAACAGTCCGTCACGCCAGGGGAGCGTGAAGTTGAAGCCAGGGCCGCGGAAGAACGAACCGATGATGACCAACACGGCCCAGAACATCAGGTGCACGGTCATCAGTGAGATCGCGAACTTGCGATCTTCTGGCTTGTTGGAAGGGTTCTTGTCGATGTACGGCGCGAGGATCAGCGCGACGAGGCCGACGCCAGGAATGGTGACGCCAGCGATCATCGGGTGGAACATCGTGAGCAGTTCCTGCAAACCGAGGAAGTACCACGGCGCCTTCGACGGGTTCGGAGTTTTGTTGATGTTCGACTGCTCAAGCAGAGGAGCATTGACGAACACCGAGAAGAAGAAGGTGAACGACATGCACGCCAGCGCGGCGACGAACTCCGCCGCCAACAGGTGTGGCCAGGTGTGCACCTTGTCGACCGGTGATGCCTTGACGTCTTGGATGCTGCCGCTCTTGACGACGGTCAGCAGGCGTTGCGTGTTGCCACCGGGGCCGGTGCCAATCGGACCACTGCGCGCCGGAGCTGCCGCGACGACGCTGCCGACCTTTTCGGCGACGGCAACGCCGCCGCCTGCGGGGGCATCGGCAGGCGCTTCGGTGCCAGCAGTCTGCGCCCGAGCCGCTTGTGCCCGCTTGAGAAGGTGTTCCGGGATCTCGGTCATCAGAGCGGTCCTGAAATTCCGCCGTCTTTACGGACACGCCAGAAGTGCACGGCCATGAAGATGACGATGACGAAGGGCAGCATCAGAACGTGCAGCACGTACCATCGCAGCAAGGTGTCGCCGCTGATCTCCTTGCCACCGAGCAACACGAAACGAACCTGATCGCCGATCACCGGGCTGTAGCCCATCATGTTGGTTCCGACGGTGACGGCCCACAGCGCGAGTTGGTCCCACGGCAGCAAGTAACCGGTGAACGAGAGCAGCAGCGTCAGCATCAGCAACACGACGCCGATGACCCAGTTGAACTCGCGCGGTGGCTTGTAAGCACCGTGATAGAAGACGCGCGCCATGTGCAAGAAGACGGTGAGCACCATCAAGTGCGCGCCCCATCGATGCATGTTGCGAACGAGGAGACCAAACGCGACCGAGGTCTGCAGATTGGAGATGTCGTTCCACGCACTCACGTCGGTAGGTCGATAGAAGAACATCAAGAAGATGCCGGTGACGGTGAGCAAGATGAAGAGGAAGAAGCTGAGCCCGCCGAGGCACAGCGTGTAACTCACCTTCACTGCGTGACGCTTCACCTTCACGGGGTGCAAGTGATAGAGCACCGAGTTCATGACGACATAGCTGCGGTTACGCGGGCTGTCGGTGTAGCCCTTACGGAAAATGCTGCCCGGGCGGAAGATGCTGGCCCACGCCTGGCTGCCCTGAAGACGATCGACCATGCCGGTCATGCGGTCTTTCATCGTGGGGCGGGGTGTCTCGTCGAGTATTTTGGCCATAGTCGTTTCCCTTACGGGCTCCTCAGAACCTCAGGCCGTAGGCATAGCCGTGGCTGTTCGTACGAACGTGTGAGTCGCCGGAAATTGTTGGCGCACCCACCTTGCCCATGATGATCACACCGGTCGGGCAGCGGTCGACGCACAGCTGACAACGCGTGCAGATGTCGTCGTCGATGATGAACAAGACGCTATCGCTGGGGTCGAGACCTGGCCGTTCGGTGCCGGTCGCTTCCGCGATGGCATCGGGCGACACCATATGTATGCACTTCCACGGGCAGATGTCGACGCAGCCCTCGCACAAGATGCACTCGGTCTGATCGATGTGGATGAACTGCTTGGGCTTGACCGCCTTCGACAGATACTCGGCATCAACCTCGACGAGTGAGTACTCGTCGGTGTAGGGCATCATCGGCGGATTGGCGTCGGTCTTGGCCATCGGTCAGCTCTTCTTCACCAATGGGCGACCAAACGAGCTGGTTGCCAACTCGGTGCTCGGCTTGACGTCACCGCGACGCTGCCAGCGACCCCACAGCGAGATCATCAGCGCGAAGTACCACACGTGAATCGTGACGACGACGATGTCGCGAATGGCCTCGTACGACATCGTGAACGGGAACGGACCACCGAGCGCCTTCGGCTTCAGCAGATCGAATGGGCCGTAGATGATGAGGCTCTTGTTCCAGCCCAACTCTTTGTCGGCGTGGTCGATGAATTGGTGCGGCACAACGCCGAACGCCATGAACATGATGCCGAAGATGAACACCGCGGCGAGCATCGCCTCGCCCCACGACGTTGGTGTGCCCTTCGGGCGACGCTTTGCGTAGGGGATCGCGAGCAACGCGAGACCTGAGGAGAGGAAGAACGAGAACAAAAAGGCGACGTTGACGCCGGGCCAGTGCAACACGTTGGTATCGAATGCAATCAACAACGCGGCTGTCCCTTTCTCTCATCTCGTGAAGTTCTGCACAAACTGTAGCCACCGCGACACTGGTCCATGCCAGTTCGTTCACCGGTTTACCACGCGGTGTGATCGCGGCCCGCCCGGTTGTGAACTAGTGCAACGCGCCGATTACCCGACGAGGATTTACCTCTCTCGCCACTTCGCCGTCTATCGTTCAACGCGTGACTGAGATCCCCGAGCACCTGCTGAAGCGCAGCCAACAAGCCCGCGGCGCTGCAGGCGATACACCTG
>JAYVVY010000386.1:0-11638 GCA_043786575.1 Ilumatobacteraceae bacterium | reverse complement strand
CTCGCGCTCGATGCCCAGCGTTGCGTACATCTGCTCACCGATGGTGAACCGGTTGGTGCGATACGGCTCGGTCAGCTTCTGCGGGTAGATCTCGTACTCTGGCGCTTCGAACGGCGGCTGGTCAACCAAAAACTCGCGGAGCCGAACCATCGTTTCGCCATTCACCACGTAGACACGCCACGGCTGCACATTGCCACCGCTGGCAGCGCGTGAGGCAACCTCCAGCAGAGAACGCAGGGACTCGTCGCTGATGGAGTCGGGTAGGAACGAACGAATCGATGAGCGGGCCTGAACAGCGGCAGTGACATCCATCGGGCGGACGTTATGCGGTGGCAGCGCCGAACGCCCAGCCGACTGCCATCGTGATTCCCATCGCCGCGGCACCACCGATGACGACGCGGGCAATCGATCGACCGGGCCGCGCTCCGCCGGCGCGGGCCCCGACATAGCCGAGGGCGACGAGCGCAACGAGAGTGACCCCGATGATTGCCCCGATGCGGGCGGACTTGCCAACGAAGGTGGCAGCGAGCAGGGGGATGAGGGCACCGATGGAGAACGACAGCGCCGAACTCCACGCAGCCTGCAGCGGCTTGGCCAACTCGTCCTGCGAGATGCCGAGCTCGTCGCGTAGGTGTGTCGCCAAGGCATCGTGCTCGGTGAGCTGCACGGCGACCTCCTGTGCGAGCGCGAATTCGAGTCCCTTTGCCTGGTAAATCGCGGCCAGTTCTTCGAGTTCATGGTCGGCCTGGTTGGCCAGCTCCCATGTCTCCTTCTCGATGTCGCTACGCTCCGAGTCGCGTTGCGATGACACCGAGACGTACTCGCCGAGCGCCATCGACACCGCTCCGGCGACGAGGCCCGCAATGCCCGCCGTGAGAATGGCAGACCGCGTGGAATCGGCTGCAGCGACGCCCAGCAACAGGGCTGCGGTGGAGACGATGCCGTCGTTGGCACCGAGGACCATCGCCCGCAGCCAGCCGATCCTGTGGCCGAAGTGGCCTTCGCTATGTCGCATGATCCGAGCCTACCGATGGGTTTCGGGGCGCCAGCTGTGGATCACCTGGTAGTAGTTGGCACGTTCGTAGACCTGCGGGTCCGGCACGTTGCCTCGGCTGACGCTGCCACGAAGCTGACCAACACTCTCGTAGTCGCGCTCCAGCATCCACTCGCGCAGGAACCGTTCCATCACACGAAGGTGCTCGGGGCCGTGCTGCAGCAAGGCGCTGGTGGTCATCACGACGTCGGCGCCAGCGAGCAACAGCTTCAACGCATCCGCACCGTCGTGCACTCCGGAACTGGCCGCCAATGAACAGCGCACGTTGCCGAACAGGTTCGCTATCCAGTGCAGTGGCAGGCGCACCTCGGCGGACGTGCTGAGCGAAAGGCGGGGCACAACTGCCAACGTGTCCAGGTCGATGTCGGGTTGGTAGAGCCGGTTGAAGAGCACCAGGCCATCCGCGCCCGCGGCCTGTAGCCGTTCGGCGAAGTTGCCAAGTGCGGTGAACCAGGGACTGAGCTTGACTGCGAGTGGTATGGAGATCTCCGCCTTCACTTCCTCCACCAGCTCGGCATAACGACGCTCGGCGTCAGCGGCATTGATACTTGGGTCGACGACGCTGTCGTAGAGATTGAGCTCGATGGCGTGTGCGCCCGCATCCGCCAGGTGCTTCGAGTATCGAACCCAGCCCCCCGGCGTGGTGCCGTTGAGGCTGGCGATCACGGGAATGCTGAGCCGCTCGCGAGCCTGCTCGACGAGCGAGATATAGCGGCTGGGGCCGACGTCTGGAAGATTGAGCGCCGGCATGAAGCTCTGCGCCTCACCGAATTGGTTCGCCGTGTCGTCGTAGGCCTGCGCACGGGTGAACGCGTCGTGCTCGATCTCTTCCTCAAAGAGTGAGGGCAGCACGATCGCGCCGGCGCCTGCCTCCTCTAGGCGCTGCCACATCTCCGGGTTGCCGGTGTGTGGACCGGCGGAAGCAACGAGCGGACTGCGCAGCTGCAAGCCCATGTAGTCGGTGGTCAGCACGCTCATCACTCATCATCCTCGTCTGCGATCATCGCGTCACCCGCGTGGCCGGGAGCAGCTCGATGTACGTCGGCCAGTTGGCGGTAGTACTGCCACCGGTTGTCGACATCGCGTTGCGCCAGGCCGAGCAGTTCACCGGCCCGTTCCGGGTTCGAGCGAGCGAGCATCGAGAACCGAGCCTCGCTTCCCGCGAAGTCGCTGTAGGGCACCGATGGGTCGGCGCTGTCCAGCTGGAACGGCTGCGCTTCGCTGTCGTCGGCCGGGCGAAATCGGTAGAGCGGCCAGTGACCGCTCTGAACAGCCAACTTCTGCTGCGTCATCGATTGGCTCATGTCGAAGCCATGCGCAATGCAGGTGCTGTAGGCGATGACCAGCGACACACCGGGCCAGGCGTCGGCCTCCAAGAGCGCCTTGACGGTTTGGATGTCGCTGGCGCCCAGCGCGACCCGAGCGACATACACGTCGCCATAGCTCATCGCTTCCAGACCAAGGTCCTTCTTCATGCCGGCCTTGCCCGCTGCGGCGAACTTCGCAACGGCACCCCGCGGCGTGGCCTTGGACGCCTGACCGCCGGTGTTTGAGTACACCTCGGTGTCGAGCACAAGGATGTTGACGTTGCGTCCGCTCCCCAGCACGTGGTCGAGCCCGCCAGCGCCGATGTCGTAGGCCCAGCCGTCGCCGCCGACGATCCACGTGCTCTTGCGCACCAGGGTGTCGGTGAGCTCACGCAAGGCCACGGTGTCGGCGTCGTCGCCCGTCAGCACCGCCTTGAGTGCTGCTACCCGTTCGCGCTGCGCACGTATCCCCAGCTCGCCATCATCGTCGACGCCAGCGAGCAACACGTTCACGGCATCGGCACCCAACGCCGAGTCCAGTCGCGGACGCATACGCTCCACCAGCACCACTGCCGTGCGGCGTTGCGCCTCGAAGCCGAGGCGGATGCCAAGGCCGAACTCCGCGTTGTCTTCGAAGAGGCTGTTGGCCCACGCCGGGCCGCGGCCGTCGCCATTGACCGTGTACGGCGTGGTTGGCAGGTTGCCGCCGAAGATGCTGCTGCACCCGGTGGCATTGGCGATGATCAGGTGATCGCCGAACAGTTGCGTCAGCAGCTTGATGTACGGCGTCTCACCGCAGCCGGCGCAGGCACCCGAGAACTCGAACAACGGCTGGCGCAGCTGGCTGGTCTTCACAGACGCGGGATCCCACTGGGCGGGGTCGGCTTCCTTCACCCCGAGGAACGCGTCCCAGGCGATCCGTTCGGGTTCCAAGTGCTCGGCGATCGGGCGCATGTTGATGCTCTTGCGCTTCACCTCGCTCTTGTCGTGGGCGGGACAGGCCTGCACACACACACCGCAACCTGTGCAATCGTCGGGGGCGACCTGAATGGTGAGGTTCATGCCGGGCACCTCGCGGCTGCGAAAGGACTTCGACTTCATCACACCGCCCAGTCCCTCTACCGCCGTTGGTTCGTAGACCTTCATGCGGATCGCCGAGTGCGGGCAGACGATCGCGCACTTGCCGCAGTCGATGCACAGGTCTGGTTCCCACACGGGAATCTCCGTGGCGATCGTGCGCTTCTCGTACTTCGCAGTCCCGGTGACGAAGGCACCATCGGGGGGCATCGCGCTGACCGGCAGTAGGTCGCCCTCCCCTGCCAGCATTCGGGCCGTGACCCGCTGCACGAAGTCTGGGGCATCGGCGTTCACCGCCGGTCGGCGATAGACGGTTGCCGTGACCGTGGTACCGATCGGAACCCGGTGCAGGTTCTCCAGCGACTTGTCGACAGCGGCGATGTTGCGCTCGACGACGGCCTCGCCGCGCGCTCCGTAGCTGTGCTCGATGGCGGCCTTCAGTTCGTGCATGGCGTCCTGCGTGGGAAGCACGCCGGCAAGACCGAAGAAGCACGCCTGCATGACCGTGTTGATGCGGCCGCCGAGGCCGGCGTCGCGGGCAACGGCCGCAGCGTTGACTGCGTACAGCTGCAACTCGCGGTCGAGCACCACCCGCTGCACCTCGATGGGAAGCCGGTCCCAGACTTGCTCGGCCGGGTACGGGGAGTTGAGCAGCACGGTCGCTCCGTGCGCGGCCTGGTGCAGGACCTCCAACCGTTCGAAGAAGTTCCACTGGTGGATGCCGACGAATGTGGCCTCGTCGATCAGATAGGTGCTGTTGATCGGGTGCTCGTCGACCCGCACATGACTGATCGTCGTGCTTCCCGACTTCTTCGAGTCGTAGACGAAATAGGCCTGGACGTGTAGCGCGGTGTTGCCACCGATGATCTTCGCGGTGTTCTTGTTGGCACCGACGGTGCCGTCGGAACCGACGCCGTAGAAGATGGCCCGCACTTTCGCTCTGTCGGTGCGCCATTCCGGGTCCCAGGTGAGGCTGGTGTTGCTCACGTCGTCGTGGATGCCAACGGTGAACGGGTTGCGCGGCAGCGGAGACGCTGCCTCGTCGAACACCGCCTTCACCATTGCCGGCGTGAACTCTTTGCTGCTCAGGCCGTACCGACCGCCGATCACCCGCGGCTTGTTTTCACCAACCCAGTGGCCGTCATCGCTGTGCCACAAAGCGGCGAGCACATCGAGGTGCAGGGGCTCGAAGGGCGCGCCAGGCTCCTTGGTGCGGTCGAGAACGACCACGGTGCGGGTGGAGGTCGGTAGCGCGGCCAGCAGTTGCTGTGTAGGGAAGGGGCGGTAGAGCCGAAGCGATATCACCCCCACCCGCTCCCCCCCACCGTTCAGTGCATCCACGGCCTCGCGGACGGCACCAACGCCAGACCCCATTAAGACGATCACGCGCTCGGCATCGGGCGCACCGTGGTACTCAACCAGCGAGTACTGGCGACCGGTGATGGCAGCAAGCCGATCCATCGACGCCTGCACCGCCTCGGGGACGGCCGCGTGGAATGGCGAGCATGCTTCGCGAGCCTGGAAGAACACGTCAGGGTTTTGCGCGCTACCACGCAGCATCGGCCGATCGGGGTCCAGCCCGCGAGCACGGTGCGAATGAACCAGGTCGTCATCGATCATCGACCTGATCTGCTCGACCGTGGGCAGCTCCACTGTGTTCAGCTCGTGGCTCGTGCGGAACCCGTCGAAGAAGTGGAGGAAGGGAACGCGGGTTGCCAGCGTGGCGGAGTGGGCGATGACGGCCATGTCGGCCGCCTCATGCACGCTCGGCGAACAGAGCATTGCGAAACCGGTCGTTCGGGCCGCCATCACGTCGCTGTGATCGCCGAAGATGCTCAGCGCATGAGTTGCCAGCGAGCGGGCGGCGACGTGGATCACCGTCGGGGTCAGTTCGCCGGCGATCTTGAACATCTCGGGCAGCATGAGCAGCAGGCCCTGGCTCGCCGTGAACGTGGTGGCGAGCGCACCGCGCAGGACGGCACCGTGCAGAGTTGCCGCCGCCCCGGCCTCGCTCTGCATCTCCATGACCTCCGGCACAACACCCCAGAGGTTGGTGCGACCGCGAGCACTCCACTCGTCGGCGTACTCACCCATGGCAGAGGCGGGAGTGATTGGGTAGATAGCGATGACTTCCGAGAGCAGGTGTGCCACGCGTGCTACCGCTTCGTTGGCATCCACCACCTCCCGGTGCAGCAGTGTTGCGGTCGATTGATCAGGCACATTGCCAAACTACGGTTGATGAATCGCACGCAATAGGGTCTTTGGGCCCACTGCTCAGCCGCCCTGCGGCACCCGTTCGAGCCAGGGCACGAAACCCACGTTCAGGTCGTTGACGGCAGCTTTGTAGTCGACCATCGAGCCGTCGAATGAGCGATACATCGCCGCCAGCTGTCCAGCAATATCGGGGCGTTGCAACAGCACGCTGGCCGGGGCAATTTGCGTCTTGATGCTGAACAGGATCGCTCCAGTGCGTGGCAGCCGACGCAGTGTCTGCCGTTCCGTTCGCAGCCAGAACGGGGCACCGTCAGCGTCAGGCATCAGGGGTCCGATTGGTTGGTCGGGTTTGGTGGTGGGCACATGCAGCAGCGGCCACGGCTTCACGGAGAGATTTCGGCGACGAACCACTCGGTCCACTGGCATCCCGGTGAAGTAGCGGTCGACTTTCTGTGCCAGCTCATTGCGATAGTGAGCCACGGTGCTGTGCACATCGGTCGTGCGCTGACCGAACTTGTCCGACAGACGCCAGATTGACGGGAAACACAGGCTGGCCCCGTCGAACCACCAGTCGTCGTCGCGCGGAATCATCAGGCACAGGTCGTCCGGCAACAATGTGCCTGCCACCGCAAGCGGATGATCGTCGAACAAGGGCGTCGGCATGTCGCGGTCGCGTAGCCACGCCACGACCAGCTCAAGGACTTCCTGTGCCGCGCTGTCAGCGGTTGCTGCACAGCCGAAGACGACGTCGCGCTGCTCGGCAAGCAACCTCCGGCGTAGAGCAACTTCTGCATCAAAGGCATCGTCAACAATGAACCACTCGTCGAGAGGCGCAGTGCGAATCCCCATCTTCACGAACGGTTCCCCGGTATGCAGGTCCAGTTCGTCGAGCCATGTCGGAACTGGGCGAGCCAGGTACACGGCGACATCTGGCGAGTACTGCCACAGTTCTTCACTACTGAGCGACGACGGTTGAACCATCGGACGCAAAGTCAGATCTTCGAGGAGCGGACGGTGAGACGACTCCAGGCGCCAAGGTACACACGGTCGCCATCGCGAAGTTCGGTCGGCACACCGGGTACGAGCGCGATGGTCGCTTCGTCGGGCTCTGCGTCTGCACCGACGACATAGGTGCCATTGGTGGACGACAGGTCGACCACCGTCAGGTTGTCACCGTCGCGAACGAACTGCGCATGGCGGCGCGACACACCTGTGTCAGCGTCGAGTGCGACCTCCGGCCGCAGGTCGCGCGACGCCGACGAACGTCCGATCAGCGCAGTGTGATTCGACAATGGAACCGTGGATGACGACGACGCGGGGCAGGCCTGGTCGGCGAGGGTCCCCTTCAGGCCGTACCACTGCTGATCGACCTCGACGACCGCGATCCAACTGACTGCAGACTCGATTGGAGCAGCCGCTACCGTCGGCGCAGTAGCCGTCGGGGCCGGTGCTTGGCCTGTGGTGAAGTCGTAGCCACACACTTCACAGAACAGCGCGTCAGATGGATTCAACTCGTTGCAGTGCGGGCAGTTCACCGGCGCCGACATCGCCGTCGTCATCGGTGACACTCGAGTCGGTGCCGGAGTTGGCGACGGTGCAGCCGCAGTACCCGACGGCGCGCCGCCCATCTTGGCACCGCAGGTGTCGCACCACTCGGGGTCGGCGCTGACATGGCCGTTGGGGCACAGCGCGTTACTCATGGCTCCCGCCGAATTCGGGTGGTTTTGGTACTGCGGGTGTCCAGCGCCATCTCGTCAGTCTTCTCCACCTCGCGCTTGAGACGGACAGTGCCGGTCTCCACATCGACAACGTCGACCACCTTCTCCAGCAGGCGGGTGGTGTTCTCGTTGCCTGAATCGTGGGCCAGCTTTGCAGCCTCGCCGAGCAGCACCGTGGCCGTGCGGTCGTCGCCCGCCGCTTTCGCAGCCAGACCCTTCTGGATTGTGTCGGCCAACTTCACCTGGCCGGTGTAGTGCGCCACTGCCGGGTCGATTCGAGTTGTGAGGTCCGTGTCTGCGCTCCATACGGCCTTGACCAACGACTTGGCCTGCACCTCGTCGTTGACCACCAGTTCCACGCGGGCGGCCAAACGCTCATTGCCAATACCTGCAACCGGGACCCGGACCGCCACGTGGTAGTCGCGGCTTTCGTCGCTCCACGCCCCCGTGGGGAACTCGCGTACCAGCGGTGCCGTCTGCACCCCGGTTTTCGTGAGGTCCTCGACAGTTGGGGCAACCTGACGCACGAACAGCACCTGGCTGCCCTGCGGCGTCCAGATACGCAGCCGTACGTCGGCGACGCCCCTGCTCATGGCCGCTTGCATCATCGCTTCGAAGTCGGCCTCCAGATCCTCCGGCTTGGCCACGATGTCGACCGTCCCCATCAGCGCCGTGGATATCTCACGCAGTTCGTCCACCACCCAGTCCTCGCCGATGCCACGACAGTCGCACTGGAACGTGCCGCGCGCGGCCGCGAGTGCCTGCGCCAGCGCACCAGGGGGCTCGCCCTCGATCTTGCCATCAGTCAGCAGAATCGCATGTCGCTGCGCGGCCGGCACCTGGCCGAACAACTCTGTCGCGGCTTGAATCCACGCACCAATGGCAGTTGCGCCACCACTGCGCAATCTCTCGATCGCAACCAACGCTTCGCCGCGCGTGACGGCGGTCATTTTCGCCATGCCAGCGTGGGCCGGATAGACCATCTGCGCCACGCTGTGGCCACTGACCACGGCGAACCACGTCCCGTCGACTATCTCACCGACCGCGACGCGGGCGGCGCGGCGTGCGGCCGCGATCTTCGCAGGCGGCATATCCATCGAGCCGGACGTGTCGACGATGATGACTTCGGCCACCTCACCACTCGCGCCGGCCTTGCCTGCCCCAATGCACGTGACCGAGACGACGGCGTGCGCGTCGGTTGCCCCGTCGGCCAGATACTCGTTCTGGAACACCTCGGCCTTGAACTCGGCCATCTCGCAACCTCCGTGTTGTGTCGTTGTCAGCGTAGTGATGGCTCGTAGCGGGCCAGTGCTGCCGTGATGTTGTCGTGTCCGCCCTGCTCATTCGCCCAGCGGACGAGAGCATCGGCAACCTCCACCGGCGTGGTACTACCGGCGGCTGTCTGCTCTCGGACCAACGACTGCAGCGCTGCTGCTGGGGAGGCGTAGTTCCACAGCCCGTCGCTGCACACCAGCAGCCAGCCAGGTTCGTGCAGCTGCATGCTGGCGAGTTCCGGCGTCGAGTCGACGGAGTCCGCGCCCAGCCAGCGAGTGATCGTGTGGAAGGTGGGGTCTGCCTCCGCCTCCGCCGGCGTCAGGCCGCCTTGGATCAGCTCGGTGCCCAACGAGTGGTCCAGCATCAGTTGCACTGCCTCACCCTCGTCGGGTAACCAATAGGCGCGTGAGTCCCCGGCCCAGCCGAGGGTGACAACGTCGTGATTCAGCACCGCCGCCACGAACGTGCACGACGGTGGCTCTTTGGGATTGCCGAGTGAACGGGCCACGGCAACCGCCGCCGCATTCCCATCGAGACAGGCACGCGTGATCGCTGCGCTCCAGTGCGAGACAGTGCTTGCGATACCAGCGCCCGTCGGCAGCGGTGATCCGGTGAGTGTCGCACAGGCCGCAAGGGCTGATGCGAGCGCCGCCCGGTCGCTATCTGGTGCCGAGGTCACACCGTCGCACACCACCAGCACCGCAAGCGAGCGGTCCGGTAGTGCCGCGAGCGCCATTGCATCCTCGTTTCGAGCGTGCACGATGCCTTTGTCGCACACTCCCCCAACCCAGTCCGCCGGCGTTTCCTGCCAGTGATCGCGCGCCGACAGCGCCTTCTTGCCACACACAGAACAGAACCCGTCATCGGCCACTGCGCCACCGCACTCGGAGCAGGTCGCGGAACCCGCTGCAACGACTGTCGCAGCCGGCTGTGTCACAGCCGTGGGCGGTGCTTTTGGCGCTGTCGTTGGCGCGGCGGTAGCCATCGGCATCAGCTGCGCGCCGCAGTTCTCGCAGAATGCATCCTCACCGGCGACCGGTTGCGCGCACTCGGGGCAGGTGCTGCCGGCGTCGGTCATACGACTGATCGCGGCCGGACTGCGTTGGCCTTGTCGACCAGCCGAACACGAGCGTCGTGGTCGTCGGTCAACCGTGCAGCATCGCGGTACGCGGCCTCCAACGCCCTGCGCAGCGGCAGCTCGACGGCAGGCACGTTGCCGATCTGCACGTCGGTCCGCGGGCCGTTCGCGCCGACGTGTTGCAGGGAGCTCTCGAGCAGCCGGATTCGAAGGTCCGCGTGCTCGACGGGCTGTAGCGACGCCTGCTCCATCTCATGTGCGGCACGACCCAGGTCGTCGAGCGCATGCGCAGGGTCGAGGGCTGAGGCGTACAGCAGCGCCCGCGCTCGCCGTGCGTCGGCGTAGGCGCGACTGGTCGGCGGAATACGGTCGAGCGCTAGCAACGCGGCATCGCGTTGGCCGGCCTGCGAGGCGATACGCGCCAACCCGAACTGTCCGGATGCGACGTAGCCAGCGTCGGTTCGAGCGCACGTCGCGTACATCCGCTCAGCGACCGCTGGTTCAGCGGATGCCTCACACGCAGCGGCGAGCGCGAGCTTCGGCGCCAGCTCACCGGGCAACTGGCCGTACACCGCGTTGAACGCGGCGACTGCCGCCGGCGCGTCGCCGCGGCTGAGGGCGGCCAAGCCTTGCAACCACACGCCGCGCCATTCCCACGGATCAGCGTCGAGAACCAATTGGGACATTTGCTCGGCAAGCGCAACGTTGTCAGTCCGCAGCGCGGCATCAGCCGACTCGATCAGCACCGCCGCCGTTGTGTCCGGCGCGCTGTTCAGTGCAACCAGACGAGCCGCCGGATCGTCGGCGGTCACCGTCGCCAGCCAGGACGCCATCGGGTCGCCGGGGTCAACGGTGAGCCGCGGCAGGTCTCGCCAGGTGAGAAGACCCGCAACAGCCGCCGGCTGACCGAACATCTGCGAGGGAGTACTGCGCGTGACAGCACCCGTGCCAACGGCGGCGGTGACTTCCCGCATCACGCCGAAGAGCTGCTCGCGCATTTCGTCGGCGGTTTGAAAGCGGTCCTCCGGCCGCGGCGCAGTGCCCTTCTGCAGCCATCGGTACAGGGAGTCGAACTGCCCGAACAGCGGCACGTCGTCGGCTGACGGCAGTGTGGTTTCGAATTGCGCCTGGTAACCCTTGAACTCAAACACCAGCGTGGCCAGCGTGCGCGCGACTGTGTATAAATCGCTGGCGACCGTGGTGCCATCGCGGGCCACCTCCGGTGCCTGATAGCCAACGGTGCCGTAGATCGGTGATTGGTCGTCATCAACGCGCCGAACGCCGCCAAGGTCGATGAGCTTCATGCCGTCACCAACCTGAATCAGGTTGGCAGGCTTGAAATCGCAGTACAGCAGCCCGAGGGCGTGGAGGTATCCGAAGGCGGGAAGGATCTCGACGATGTACGCGATTGCCTGGTCGACAGGGATGGGCACGAAGAGCCCGTTGTTGGCCTTCATCCGATCCTTCAGCAGGTTGTTCAGGGAACGACCACCCACGTACTCCATCACGATGTATGAGTTGCCGTCGGCGGAGGTGACGAAGTTGTAGATCTCGACAATCAGCGGGTGTTCCACCTCAGCGAGGTACTGCTTTTCGGCCACCGCTGCGCGCGATGCGTCAGGGTCGCCCGAATTGAGTAGGCCTTTGAGCACCACCCAACGGTCGTTCACATTGCGATCTCGCGCCAGGTAGATCCAGCCCATGCCGCCATGCGCAAGGCAGCCCATCACCTCGTACTGGCCACCCAGCAGGTTGCCGGCGGCCAGCGTTGGCTCAAAGTCGAATGGCGTTCGGCACTTCGGGCAGAACCCTCTTGTGCGGCCCGGCGAGCCTTCACGCGATCGGCCAACGGCGGACTGACACACGCTGCAGTAGCGCTTCTCCTCCGCCA
The DNA here is from genome assembly GCA_043786575.1 of Ilumatobacteraceae bacterium. Taxonomy (GTDB): domain Bacteria; phylum Actinomycetota; class Acidimicrobiia; order Acidimicrobiales; family Ilumatobacteraceae; genus UBA668. The sequence goes on along the minus strand of JAYVVY010000386.1, from coordinate 24 downwards.
CCACCGGCGGGTTCATCAGGCTGT
>JAYVVY010000385.1:0-2022 GCA_043786575.1 Ilumatobacteraceae bacterium | reverse complement strand
GGCAGTTTGAGGCCACTACGCCCACACCGGCGGTACTCCATCGTGTCGTAGCGGGCGGGGTCGGCGACGTACGGCAACGAAATGGGCATGGCGCCGATGATACGCCCAGTCGTCAGGCTGCGGTTGTGGCGTCGGTGGCGGTGTCGGTCGCTGCGAGTGGGTGGAGCCAGTGTTGTGCCAGCAGTTCGATACTGCGGATGCGGGCGGTGAGGTCGTAGGCGACGGAGGTGACCATCAGCTCGTTGGCCTCGGTGCGGGCGACCAGATTCTGCAGCTCGGGAATCACGGTGTCTGGGGCGCCGACAATGCGCCCGCTGGGCAGACGATTCGCCTCAGCCAGGTCTGGGTGCATCGAGGCATCCTGCGGCGACGGCAGCCGGATGAAGCGACCGGTCCTGCGGCCGAGTGCGGTGAGCCGGCCGGGCGCCGAGTGCCAGTCGGCATCCTCACGCGTGTCCGCGACCAGCACGTTGGCGGTGACGATGAGGTACGGCTCGGCAAGCACATGCGACGGCTGGAACAGTGACCGGTACAGTTCGGCGGCGTGCAGGGTGCCGCCCATATCGAAGTGGTGAGCGAAGCCGAAAGGCAGGCCCAGCTGAGCGGCGAAGCGAGCGCTGTAGTCGCTGCTGCCGAGCAGGAAGATGCCCGGAAAAGTGGTGGCGGCGGGGGTGGCCTTGAACTGGTCCCACAACCCTGTGTCGGTGCGAGGGTCGCCCAGCAGCCCCATCAAGTCGATGAAGTCGCGCGGGAAGTTGTCGGCGCCCAACAGTTCGGTGGAACGCCGCAGCGCAGCGGCCGTGCGCTGGTCGGTGCCGGGCGCGCGGCCAACACCAACGTCGATACGGCCGGGGTGCAGGCTCTCCAGCAGTGCGAATTGTTCGGCCACCACGAGCGGCGCATGGTTGGGCAACATGACCCCGCCAGAGCCGACATGAATTCGCTCGGTGACCGCTGCCAGATGCGCCATCAGCACCGTCGGCGAGGTGCACGCAACGCTGGGCATGTTGTGGTGCTCAGCCACCCAGAAACGAGTGAAGCCAAGCCGGTCTGCAGCCCGCGCGAGCGCGGCCGTCGTCTGCAGTGCTTCACCACTGGTCTGGCCGTCGTTGACCACGGTCAGATCGAGTACCGAAAGCGGAACGTGTTGCGTCTCCATCACGACTCCACCGTACGAGCGAATCGTCCAATCCGAACCCACGTGTGACGCCTAACAACGTGCGAATGGGCGACATCGAGCGGGACAGTGAGAGCTGTCCTCGAGGCCAGCGACTCGCGTTCACCGCGGCGCGATGGTGTGGACGGCGTCAACATCGACGCTCTTGAAAGTGGGGGTTTCGATATGTACATCTTCAACCGCACACGCATCGCCCGGCCCGAGCGTTTCAGCGACGCCGTGGTCTGGTCCATCGATATCGCAGGCAAGGCCTCGTCCGCCAGCGGTCTCCCGATCGAGGTCTGGACGTCGGTGATGGGCGTGGGCGCTGGCACCATCGCGTGGACCACCTCCGTCGAGTCGCTTGCGGAATTCGAGGTGGCAACCGACAAGTTGGCTGGTGACGCCGCCTACAACGAGGCCGGCAATTCTGGCCACGACCTGTTCACCGGGGGTGTCGATGACGGCATGCTCAACGTGCTCTCCGAGGTAGCGGCGGATGGGCCAGAGCTCACACACGTCGCTGTGGTGAGCGCGACCGCTGCCGTCGGGCAATTGGCCGCGGCTATGCAGCACGGCCTCGCCATCGCCTCCGCGGCGAACGCGACGAGCGAGCTGACCACATGGTTCGGTGCGGAGGTCACCGGCGCGTACGGCGGTGTTCGGTGGTTGACGGGAGCGCCGAGCATCGCGGCGCTGGAGGCGTCGATGATTGCGGTGAACTCAGATCCGGCGTTCGTTGCGCTCGTCGATGCCGGTGGCACCAACTTCGTGCCGGGCGCGATTCAGACCATCTACCGCCGCTTGGCCTGACCAATTCCCCATACCTGTCGGCGGCCTGACACGAAACACCGTGGTCAGGCCGC
>JAYVVY010000384.1:0-3135 GCA_043786575.1 Ilumatobacteraceae bacterium | reverse complement strand
GGCCGAGCGGCAATCAGCGAACGGCGTCGCCGCGCCGGTACTCGACAGTCAACTCGTCGAGCTGAGCCTTCACTGCCGGGTCGATCGGGGTGTTCACTGCGACGACGGCATCGGCGAGCTGATCGGGACGGGACGCGCCCACGATTGGGCTGGTGATCGCCGGATTGGCGAGCACCCATTGCATCGCCAGCGTCGCTGCCGACACGCCACAGTCGGCAGCCAACAGCTTCATTGCCTCGACGACCCGGAACGTGTGCTCGTGCCAGTAGCGATCGCGGTAGCGGTCGCCCTGTGTGCCGGCCGCGAAACGGGTGCCATCGGCGGCGCTCCCAGGCATGTGCTTCGCGGTCAACAGGCCGCCGGCGAGTGGGTTGTAGGGAATCACTGCGATGCCTTCTTCCTCGCAGAGAGGGAACAGCTCGCGTTCGAACTCCCGGAACAGCAGGTTGTACCGAGGCTGCACGCTGTCGAAACGCACGGAGCCCAACACTTCGCTGCGCCCCAGGGATCGAGCCAGTTGATAGGCAGCCACGTTGCTGCACCCGACGTAGCGAGCCTTGCCCACACGCACGATGTCGTCGAGGGCGCGCAGGGTCTCGTCGATCGGTGTGGCCGCATCCCAGGAATGCACCTGATAGAGGTCGACGTAGTCCGTGCCCAGTCGCTGCAGCGTCGCGTCGATGGAGCGCATGATGTTGTGCCGCGAATTGCCGCCCTCCCATGGGCGATGACCGCTCGGAAAGAAGCACTTGGAGGCCACCAACACGTCGGCTCGGCGGCCGCGCAGCCACTCACCGATCAGGCGCTCGGTGTCGCCGGCGCCCTTGGGATGGGTGGTGACCGGGTACATGTCGGCAGTGTCGAAAAAGGTGATGCCGGCCTCGGCGGCGGCATCCATGATGGCAAACGAGGCGTCGCGGTCGCACTGGCCCCCGAACGTCATTGTGCCCAGCGTGAGTCGTGGAACCTGCAGCCCTGTGCGGCCGAAACGGGTGTAGCGCATGCGTGCGACCCTAACTACCTGCTGCTTGACTGAACGGCTCATGCCCGTCTTGCTTGCCCTCGGTTCTGCGCTCGTGTACGGCGTCGGCGACTACTTCGGCGGCCGTGCCAGCAGGCAGCAGGCCAGCGTGATCGTGGCCGCACTCGGCCAAATGGTCAGCCTGGTTTTGGTGCTCGCGGCAGTGGTGGTGATGGGCACTCCGGTGCCTTCGGCTAGCACGTGTGCGTGGAGTTCGTTCGCCGGCGTCGTCGGCGCCCTGGGCATTGCGGGGCTCTACCACGGGTTCGCGCATGGGGAGATTTCGGTGGTGGCGCCCACCAGCGCCGTTGTCGGGGCAGTTGTGCCGGTGGTGGTCGGCCTGCTGACGGGCGAGCGCCCGAGTGGGCTCGCCCTCGTCGGCATCGTCATTGCCATCACTGCGGTGGCGCTCGTCAGCGGCGCAATCGGCACCCATCAGCACAACACGCCACCACGAATTGTGGCCTTGGCCGTCGGCGTCGGTGCCTGCTTCGGATTGCTCTTCGTCGCGCTCGACCAGACCAACTCAGACTCTGGCGTGTGGCCGTTGGTCATCGCCCGCTTTGCGTCGGTGCCGATGCTGATCGGCCTTGCCGGGTTGACGCGGGCCCGTCCCGCCCGTCACCGCGCGTCGTTGCAGCTGGCGGTCGTGGCCGGTGTCTTCGATATGGGAGCCAACGTCTTGTACCTCGCCGCCGTCCGTGGCGGCATGTTGGCCGTCGTGGCCGTAGTTGCCTCGCTCTACCCGGCCAGCACGGTTGCGCTTGCATTCACCATCGACAAGGAACGCCTGACCAAGTGGCAAACGATCGGACTGGTCGCGGCTGCGCTAGCGCTCGTACTGGTCAGCCTCAGCCGCCAGTAGCGGTGTCAGCGGCCTCATCCACGACAGCCTGGCTCTCGCGGGCGGCGGCGGCGAAGATGCCTTTTGCCATCAGGCTCGGCTCGGTCTTGCGGCGAGCGAGGTAGACAGCTGCGCGGCCGGCGTGGATCTCGGGGTCGGCGGGGGCTGCCCATCCGGCCAGATCGGCCAGGTGGCAGGCGAGCCGAACGTCGCCGTCTGCAATTGCGCGCTCCGAGCGCCGCAGCAGCACGTCGGGCCCGCCGGCGAGGTCGGCGATGGTTGCCGCCAGATGTGCGTCGGGGGAAGGCTTCAGTCGCGAGGCGGCGCCATCCCACCAACCGCCGAACTGTCGCCAGATGCCGCGCACGACGAACTCCGGCTCATCATAAAACGGCCGTAGATACGGCTTGGCCAACGTCTCCTCCGGCACCCGAGCCGTGTGAACAATCGTGTCCAGATTGGCGCCCGCGTTCATCAAGGCCACGACCTCGGCAACGAGGTTCTCAAGCGCTGTCGCCACGTCGTCCAGCACACGCGAAATGCGCGCCGCGCCTTCGATCGGCAGGCCGTGGGCCGGCAGCAGCAGCTCAGGGCCTTTGGCGATCATCTTGCGCAGCGCCGCGGCCCACTCGATGGGATAGCGCTGCACCTTTTGCGGATTGCCCGCATTCGGGAAGTTCCAAATCAAGAAGTCGCCGGTCATCAGCGCCTTGCGGGCGGGCAGCCACGCCCACAAATGGTCATCGGTCTCGCCGCGATCGTGATGCAGTTCGATCACGTCGCCGCCTACCTGAAGTTCACCCGCAGCGGCAAACGTCGTCTCGGGTCGCAACGTGGCGGCGGGTAAGAAACGTCGCCAGCGTCGAGGTGCACCATCGCTGCCGGCGACGGCATCGTCACCGCCGAGCGTCAAGTTGAGATCGCCCGAGACGCCACCAAACTGTCGAGCGTTGATCAACAGGTTCCAGTTGTTGGTGTACTCGTAGCGGTCCATGCGGGCAGCGACGTTCTCGTGGCCGACCACCATCGGCCGGTCGTCGGCGAAGAACATGCTGCCGCCGATGTGATCGGCGTGACCGTGCGTATAGACGAGGTGGCTGACCCGATCTCGGCTCCACTCTCGCAGTGAATCTCGAACGGCTTGCCCGCTCTGCGCACCTGACGCATCGAAGCACACGAGGCCGTCGTCGGTGCTCAACGCGACACAGTGGCTGAAACTCTCCACCATCGCAATGCCGTCAGCGACTTCGCTGAGCTCCTGCGTGACCCG
>JAYVVY010000383.1:0-2572 GCA_043786575.1 Ilumatobacteraceae bacterium | reverse complement strand
CGGGCGCGAGAAAATCGTCAAGGTCGAGGGCGGCTATCACGGTCACCACGACGAGGTGATGATCTCGATGAAGCCGCCGATCAGCGAGGCCGGCCCCGCTGACAACCCGCGGGCGATCCCCTCCACCGCTGGCATCACTCGTGCGGTGCTCGGCGACACGGGCGTCATTCCGTACAACAACCTCGATGCGCTCGACCGAGCGCTTTCGGGCCGCGATGTTGCCTGCTTCATCGTCGAGCCGATCATGGAAAACATCGGCATCTGCAAACCGTTGCCCGGGTACCTCGAGGGTGTTCGCGAGATCACTCGCAAGTACGGCACAATGCTGATCTTCGACGAAGTCAAGACAGGCATCACGGCCGGCTGGGGCGGAGCGACTGGTGTCGTCGGCGTGCAGCCCGATCTCGTGGCACTCGCCAAGAGCATCGGCGGCGGCCTGCCGATCGGTGCCTTCGGCGGCACGCAGGAGTGCATGGACCAGATCACCGCCGGGCGCGTGCTGCACCTGGGTACCTACAACGGCAACCCGTTGTGTATGGCCGCCGCCAAGGCGGTGCTGACGGAGATCTGCACGCCCGAGGCCACCGACGAGGCGATCGCCCGGAATCGCATGCTGTTGGATGCGTGCGACGGCATCATTGCGTCCGCCGCGCTGCCGGCGCACACGGTGCAGTTCGGTGCGAAGGGCTGCGTCACGTGGGCGCCAACGCCGATCCAGAACTATCGCGACTACAAGGCCACCGATTTCGACCTTGCGTTCGCTCAGTGGATGCACGGCATCAACCGCGGCATTCTGCTGCCGCCGGGTCTGGACGAGCAGTGGCTGATCTCCGTCGTGCACACCGACGCAGATGCGATGCGCTACGCCAACGTGTTCGGCGAGTTCGTCGACGAGCTCACCGCCTGACAGTTCAGGTCGGCGCGGTCAGCTCCAGCGCCGTTCCTCGTTGTAACGGTAGGTGCTGACCGGGGTGCTCCAACGACGACGGCGTTGCATCATCCCGGTGCCGGCCAACAGCGCCAGGGCGCTGCCGACGAGTAGTAGCTCGAGACCCAGCAGTAGTGGCAACGAGTCGTCGGCGAGGCGGGCGGGAATGTGAGCCCACACGCTGTCGCTCAGTGCGGGCACCAGGAACTTGGGGACCAGGTACCCGAGAACGAGTGCAAGTAATGCCAACAGCAAAAGGCCGAACGCCAGGCTACGCAAGAGTGCACTTCGCTCTGGGTGAGCGGTGAAGCCAAGGAAGGCAAACGCAAGCGTTGCGATGATCGCGATCGGGAGCAACCAGTCCAGTGTGTGATTGGCGATCGCGAGTGGGGTGATCTTCGGCACCGGCAGCGTCAGCGTCGGCATTGCTGCAGCCCGCTCGTCGCGCACGATTGCCACCAGCTGTGCTCCCGTGATCTCAACCGGACCCTTCTGGTCCCCGATCATGTGGGCATGCGCGTCGTGGATGATCCCCGCCAAGAGTGCCTGGCCCTCTGGAAGGTCAGCCACGGCAGTCACGTTGGATCGAATAGTTGCCGGATCGACCGTGTCGCCCAGTTGGGCAATTGCGTTGTCGGCAATGAACGTGACGAGTTCGTTCTTCAGTTCTTTGTCGCCCAGCACCACGTCGGCGGAATCTGCCGCACGATCGGGATCGAACGCCGTTTGCTGAAGAAGAAAGCCAGCGATCGACAAGCTTGCACAGGCATAGGCAAGACCGAACAGCAGCCCGGCAAGGGTTCTTCGCACCGGCAGAGTATTTCGGATTCCAGACACGACTTCTATACCATAGGGGGTATGAATACTGCGTTGCCGTCCGCTGGCAAGATGTTTCGGCGGGCAATGGTCCTGCAGTGTCCCCATTGTGGAAGTCGCCGCACGTTCATTCGTCGATGGATGCTTCGGTACGACCGCTGTCGCACATGTGGCATCAAGTGGCAACGTGAACATGGCTTCGAGTTGGGTCCCATTGCGCTCAATATCGTCATCACGTTCGGTGCGCTGGCGGTCGGCATGGTGGCTGCATTCATCGCAACCGCGCCGGACTTTCCCGTCGGAGCGCTGACTGCTGGGTTCGTTGTCGGAGCGATCGTGATTCCGGTCCTGGCCTTCCCGTTCACCAATACATTGTGGATGGCCGTCGACCTGCTCGCGCGCAGGCCCGACGAGCGGGAACTCGCTGAGGCTGCTGCTGCCGTTGCCTCGCCAGGATTTCTTGCCAAGGGTGCTTGATCGAACGACTGTTCGTAGTTACACTCCTGTTGTTCGAACACACGTACCATCACTTGAGTATCACTCGTACGGGAAACAACCGGGCCGCAGCTCCTCCTTCGGGAACTCTGTCATACCCTTTTCGTACGGTGTCTCTCACCACCGCAACGCCCCACAACGTGTCGCTGCGGTACTCATCGGGGTCGGTAACGGCCCTCACTACACGACACCCATTCGGGTATGGCAGGAAACGGAGACAGTTGTGAGCAACGATCGAGACAAGGCACTTGAAGTAGCCCTGGCGGCCATCGACAAGCAGTTCGGTAAGGGGTCCATCATGCGGATGGGCGAGAAGACCACCATGGGCATCGA
>JAYVVY010000382.1:0-30036 GCA_043786575.1 Ilumatobacteraceae bacterium | reverse complement strand
CTCCGGTTGCGGCGCCCGCTTCTTTGGTCGCCGCAATGCGTGTGCCAGCTGCAGCGGTACCGACTTCACGACGGTCGCCATCGATACCACGGGGGAAGTGAAAGCGTTCACGATCGTCACGTTCGCCGCCCCCGGCGTGCCGGTTCCTTTCGTGTCGGCAATTGTCGACTGCGGTGGCACCAGCGTGCGCGGCAACGTGATCAACGTCGAAGCGTCCCCCGAGCATGTCTCGCTGGGGATGAAGGTGGCGCTGGCCACGTACACCATCGGCACCGACGACAACGGCATCGAAGCCATCGGCTTCGGCTTCGCCCCGTTCAACTGAACGACACTGAACGACTTTGAACGACACGGAACGACTTTGAACGACACGGCACTGAACAAGGACTGAAAGGCACCACCATGAGCGACGACATTTGGATTCTCGGCATTCACATGACCAAGTTCGGTAAGTACCCGGACCTGGACACAGTCGACCTCGCCTCACAGGCGGCACTTGCCGCGCTGGCCGACGGCGGAGTGACGATGAAGGACATCGGCGTCCTCGCCGCGGGCTGCCTGATGGCTTCCAACGCGGGTATCGGCCAGCAGTTGCAGAAACAGATCGGCCAGACCGGCATTCCGGTCTACAACGTGGCCAATGCCTGCGCCACCGGCGCCACGGCGCTGCGTACCGCGATCATGGCGGTCAAGTCCGGTGAAGTCGACATGGGGCTTGCCGTTGGCGTCGAGAAGTTGGCAGGTGCTGGCTTGCTGGGTGCGGGCGGTCGCCCGAAGAGCGACAAGAACGAGTGGAACCCGTCCGGCAGGTTTGGTGCCGTCACCAACACCGATGGCCGCATCGGAACCGACAGCATGCCCGGTGTGTTTGCGCAGGTGGGCATGGAGTACGGCCACAAGTACGGCGGCACCAGCTTCGAATTGTTCGCCAAGATCAGCGAGAAGAACCACGCGCACAGCACGCTGAATCCGCTGGCCGCCTACACCAAGCGAATGACGCTCGACGAGATCATGAACGACATCATGATTGCCTATCCCAACACCCGCCCGATGTGCAGCGCCAACTGCGATGGCGCCGCCGCGGCAGTGGTAGTGAGCGGCGCCAAGCTGCGCACGATGTCGCTGGAGCAGCAGCGGCGGGCCATCAAGGTGTCGGCTTCCGTGCTGACCAGCGACCCGTACGAGGAGGGCTGTCAGGTGCTGCCCAACGTCAACACCCTGACGCGCAATGCGGCCAAGATTGCGTACGAGCAGGCTGGTATCGGGCCGTCAGATCTCGACCTGGTAGAGCTGCACGATTGCTTCGCCACAGCCGAGCTGGTGCACTATGACAACCTGATGCTGTGCGAAGAGGGTGGCGCTGCCGACTTCTTCAACTCGGGTGCCACATGGCGAGATGGCAGCATGCCGGTCAACGTCTCGGGTGGGCTGGAGAGCAAGGGTCACCCGATTGCGGCGACGGGTATTGCCAACATCTGGGAGGTCTGCCACCACTTGCGTGGCGAGGCCGGCGATCGCCAGATCCAGGGCGCCAAGGTGGGCTTGGCCCACGTCATCGGTCTCGGTTCAGCCTGCGGCGTACACATCCTGGAGAGCTCCGGGCTGTAGTCCGTCGTCGTAATTCGTCCTGTTGATCCACGCGCTACTCTGCGGTCAGCCATATGCAGCGATGGGAGCAAACAGACGATGAGTGCGACGATGCGACGTGGAATTCAGTGGCTCGGATTCGGAACGGCGGCGCTGCTCATTGCCAGCGTCGCCACGGTGCAATCGGCCAGCGCTGGGCCGGGAACAGTCACCACGGTCCAGATTCTGACCGTCTCAGACTGGCATGCTCAGCTTGATCCACTCTCCGTGGCCGGGGCCAACGTCGGTGGCGCTCCAGCGTTGTCGGCGTACTTCAGTGCGGAGCGCGTCAGTAATCCCAACACGTTGACGTTCACCGCCGGCGATGCCTTCGGAGCGTCGCCGCCGCTGGCAGGTTTCTTCGACGAGGTGCCCGCGATCAAGGCGATGAACCTGATGGGTTTCACGGCCGACACGCTCGGCAACCATAACTTCGACGGTGGTACCGCCGAGCTGGAATCACTCATCGAGCTTGCCGATTTCGACTATCTGTCGGCCAACCTCACGAATCGCGCTACAGAGCTACCTGGCTCGCTGCCGTGGAAGATCTATACCGTCGGGGGCATCAAGGTTGGTGTGGTCGGTATCACCAACCCCGAGGCCCCCGACCTCGTGTTCCCTGGCAATTTTGGCACCATGACGCCCACCAACCCTGTGCCAGCCGCGAACCGGGCTCGCGCCGCCATGCAGAAGGCCGGTGCCCAAGTCACCATTGTCCTCGCCCACATGGGTGTTACCGGTACCGATGCGGCCGGCGCAGCCACGGGGCCGCTCATTGATTTCGCGAACGCGATCGGCGGGTTCGACGTGATCGTCGGCGATCACACCGACGTGCAGTACACCGGTACGCACAATGGGGCTGTGGTGGTGGAGAACCGCTCCAAGGGCCTTACCTATGCAGCCATCGACCTGCAGGTGGACAACAAGACGGGCAAGGTCAAGGCGGCCACCGTCGGTTTCGTCACGCCCGTCGTCTCGGCAGTGACTCCCGATCCGGCAATCATCGCGATGCTCGCTCCCTACCGCACACAGTTGGCGGCGGCATTTGACGGCAAGATCGGCGTTGCAACGGCCAGCCTCCCGCGCGGCGGCAATGTCGAACGCAGCCGCGAAGTGGCAATCGGCAACCTCGTTGCCGATTCGATGCGCCTCACCTACGGCACCGACATTGGCTACACCAACGCCGGCGGTCTGCGGGCGTCTCTGCCGTCCAGCTATACGCCGTTGGATCTCACCCTGCAGCGAACGTTTGCGCCGTACGACCTGGTGGTTGGCGACGTGTACGCCGTGCTGCCGTTCGGCAACACCGTCGTGACGCGCCAAATCACGGGTGCGCAGCTCTGGGCGGCGCTCGAGAACGGAGTCAGCCGGATCAGTGCCGTTACCTGTAACGGCACTGATGGTCGATTCCCGCAGATCTCTGGGTTCCGATTTTCATTCAGTTGCGCTGCAGCACCCGGAGCACGAGTCACGGCCGTGTCGCTGAACAACGGCACCCCGGTGGACAATGCGTCGGCATTTACGCTGACGATGGCGACCAACGACTTCGTGAACACCGGCGGCGATTTCTACACAATGTTCAAGGACGGTCAAGGCGTGACGCGCGACGTGATGGCCAACGTGCTTCTGGACTATGTCACCGGCCTCGGCACTATCACCCCCCTGATTGATGGTCGAATCACCAAGCTGCCCTGAGCGCGCGGCTGAGAGCTTTGGTGACGGTGGCGCTGCTGTGCGTCTCCGTCACCGCTGGCTGCTCGAGTAACGACGCTCGGGTGCCATGAGCCGGGTCACTTTGAGGGCGGCATGGTTGCGACGTTCGTCGTTGACGACTGAACACGTCGTTGCCCTGTCGTTCAGCCGTGTCGTTCAGCTTTGCGGGCAAGTGGTTTCGAAGTAGGTGTTGAGTCGCTCGCTGGCGGCCTGCACTTCGGGCGTACTGAGTTCCTGCATTGCCTTCGCAACCTCCGGGTTGGTCATGTCGTTGTCGTACTGCTGCATGACTTCGCCCATCTGGGTCATTGCGGCCGACATGATGTCAACGTCGCCCTTGAGTTCGTCGGGAACATTGGCTGACACGTCGCCGAACACCTTGGCGACGTCGATCTGCTCGCCAGCTGGTGCGAAGGCTTGCGCCATCGCTGCGATCATCTGGGAGTAGATGGCCTTGCAGTCACCGGTGAAGATGGAAGGCACGCTCAGGTCCGAGGGGACGGAGATGTCTGACGGGCTGGATACGTCGGAAGGGGTGGTGGCATTGCTGATCGACGCCTTGGTGTCGCTGCTACAGGCGCCAAGGCCCAACAGTGTGGTCGCGGCGAGGGCGAGAGTGAGAATGCGTTTCATGTGGTTCTCCTGGATGCGGTGGGTGGCCCGACCCTGCGACTGCGCATGGATGGGAGTGGCCCGGGTTGAATGAAGTGTCGCAGACGTCAGAGCAGTTGTGCTGCGAGGTCTGTCACATTTTCGACCGGTAATTGGCAGACATGATCGCGGCACACGAACGCGGCGCCGTAGCGGCGCTGTTGCCACAGCGGGCTGTCGTACGGCTGGCCCCAGGCAACGACGGCATCGGGAAGCCAGTGGCGGCGCACCTCCGCTACCAGGTCTGGGCGGTCGCCGGTGATGACGATCTCCGTGGGGCCAGCAAGCCGTGTGGCGATGGCAGTCAGCGCCTGAGAGAAAGCGGAAGGCGATTGCGGGATAGCGCGGGCCAACAGCCGAATGACTTGGTCGGCGTGATTGGTGTACCGGGCCTCGCCGGTCAGTGCCCCTAGGCGGGCGAGCGCGACTGCCGCCGTCGAGTTGGCGGATGGTGTGGCGTTGTCCAGCAGTTCCTTTTGTCGTGCTATTAGATGCTCGCCGTCGTCGGGAGTGGTGAACAGGCCACCGCGATCCACGTCCCAAAAGTGGTCCAGCAGTACGTCCACTACCTCGCGAGCGCTGTCGATCCAGCGTGCCTGGCCGGTGAGCTCGGCAAGACGTGTGAACCCGTCGATCAGTGTCGCATGATCCGCTGCCAGCGCGCAGTGGCGGGCCTGTGGCGTGCCATCTGCGTGCCACGAGCGATGCCAGCGGCCGTCGGGACGCCGCAGTTCGCGAAGCAGGAACGCTCCGTTGGCGATGGCGGCAGCTGTCCAATCAGGGCGATCGAAGGCGGCGGCCGCCTCGCAAAGTGCGGCCAGCATGAGGCCGTTCCACTCTGCCAGCACCTTGTCGTCGAGGCCTGGGTGCATGCGCTGAGTGCGAGCGTCGAAGAGGCGCTGGCGGGCCGCTTCGATGTGTGATGGACGCGCCAGGTCGCCGCGATGGTGCAGCCGCGCCGGGATCGTGCGGCCCTCAAAGTTGCCTTCGTCAGTGAACTCGTACCAGGCGAGCGCGGCGTCGGAGTCGGGGCCGAGCACCGCGCGTACCTCATCGCTCGTCCAGGTGTGGAACAACCCCTCGTGGCCGTGCCCATCGGCGTCGGGCGAGTCTGCGTCCTGTGCGGAATAGAACCCGCCGCCCGGGTGGCGGAGGTCGCGCAGCACGTAGTCGACGGTCTCCTCGACGACTTGGCGATAGCGGGCTTCGCCGGTGAGCAGCGCCGCGTGCGTGTAGACACGAATGAGCAGTGCCTGGTCGTACAGCATTTTCTCGAAGTGCGGCACCAGCCACCGGGCATCCACCGAATAGCGGGCGAAACCGCCACCGATGTGGTCGTAGATGCCGCCACTTGCCATTGCGTCCAAAGAAGTGGTGAGCAACGTCATCCGTTGCGCATCTGGTTGTGTCACGAGCGAGCGGGCGATGAGATCGAGACTCATCGTGGAGGGGAACTTCGGGGCGCCGCCGAAGCCGCCCCACTCTGCGTCGAACTGGGTGGCCAATTGAGCCAATCCGGATTCGACGATCTCGGGTCCCGGATAGTCCGCCACCGGCAGCACGCTGGCCGAGCGCTTCAGGGCCTCGCCAAGCGCGGCGATGTTCTGGCGCAGATCGTCGGGGCGGGTGCGCCATACATCGTCGACCGCCGCGGTGAGTTGTAGGAACGCCGACTTCGGGAAGTAGGTGCCGCCATAGAATGGCTCGCCGTCGGCGTTCATGAAGACAGTCATCGGCCAGCCACCCCGGCCCGTCATTGCCTGTACTGCGTCCATGTAGATCGCATCGACGTCGGGGCGTTCCTCGCGGTCCACCTTGACGTTGACGAAGAGCCGGTTCATCTGCTCGGCAACTTCGGCGTCTTCGAAGCACTCGTGCGCCATGACATGGCACCAATGGCAGGCCGAGTAGCCGACCGACAACAGGATGGGCACGTTCCGCTCCTTGGCTGCCGCAAACGCGTCCGGGCCCCACGGATACCAGTCGACCGGGTTGTCCTTGTGTTGCCGCAGGTAGGGGCTGGCTTCTCGAGCTAGCCGGTTCTGGGTCATGATGTCACGGTACCGCTGTGGCTGTTCGTAATCAGGGGCGCTTGGCGACCTTGACGTAGAGCACCGAACCTTTGACCATGTTCGCGTTCGCTGCCGGGGCCTGGTCCAGCACGGCGCCTGCTGCGACGGTCGTCGAGTCGGTCGGCTGCTCGATGAGGGTCCAACCGTTTGCCACCGCCTCGGCGCGAACCTTGGCGATGTCGACGTTGATGTAGTTCGGGGCGGGCATCAGCTTGAGGTCGGCAACGACAGCATTCGCTGTAGCCAGGTCGGCCTGTGCGATCTTCAAAGCAGCGTTCGCGGTGGCGAGGTCGCTGCGGGCAGTGGCCAAGTCGGATGTGAGCGAGGCGATCTCTGCGTTGGCGGCGTCGAGCTGTGCTTGCCTGTCGGCGCTGGTGCCCCCATTGCCGGCGACTTGGGCGGCGAGCGCGTCACGTTCGACGGTGAGATCCGCAACGGCTGTCTCGAGCAGCGTCACCTGGCCCGTGAGGCCTTCAGCTTCTTTTTGAGCGATGGTCAACATTTCCACCTGGGTCGTGAGGTTTTTTGTGGCGGCAGAGTTGTCGATCTCTGTGATCTCGTCGAGCTGCGGGTACTCGGACGGCGACTTGTATTCGCCGTCGGCTCGGGTGCGGGCGAGCAGCACGTCGAATGTTGCCCTCACGTCACCCGCTTGAGCGGTCTCCGCGGCGGGCTTCTCGTCGTCGCCTGCCGAGCCGATCAGGAAGCCTGCGACGCCGCCGAGGAGGAGAGCGACAACCGCTGCGATGTACGGCCATGCGGGGCGTCGCGGGCTTTGAATGAAACGCTCTTCGACGACACGCTCTTCGGCATACACCGGCTGGACGGGGGAATAGGCAATGGAAACGGCGGGCTGGACGGGGCGGGCCGGGACGACCTGCACGGGCAAGACGGTCGTCGGGTCGGAATAGCCGTCGGCCATCGCTGGAGCCGTGGGCACATCGGGAAACATTGGGGGTTGCGTCGCCTCGACGATGTGCACTGGTACAGGCGCAGTGGCAGCGTCCACCACTGGTGGCGTCGGCACTTCGTCCGGCTCGAGATGTTCGTTCTGCCCCATGATGATGTCCTTCCGATGCGGGACGACGAAAACGCCGCAGTTGCGCAATACCCGTCCTGTGGATAGGCGAAACACCCGCCACTGCGCGCTCGCGCAGAAATGGCGAGGTCACGTCGGCGCGCCGATGGACATGGTCGTTCGTGAGTCAGGCGCCAACGGCGTGATAGCCGCCGTCAACATGCACGACTTCGCCGGTGGTCGCAGGGAACCAATCGCTGAGCAACGCCACGCAGGCCTTGGCGACTGCCGTCGAGTCGGTGACGTCCCAGCCCAGCGGCGCGCGGTCGTCCCAGATGTCTTCGAACTTCTTGAAGCCCGGGATGCTCTTCGCCGCCATTGTCTTCACCGGGCCGGCCGCGACGAGGTTGCTGCGAATGCCCTGAGGCCCCAGTTCGCGAGCCAGGTAGCGGCTGACGCTCTCGAGTGCCGACTTCGCGACGCCCATCCAGTTGTAGGCCGGCCAGGCAACGGTGTTGTCGAAGTCGAGACCGACAAACGCACCGCCCGACGACATCAGCGGCACGAACGCTTCTGCCAACGCCTTCAACGAATACGCGCTGACGTGCAGCGCGACCGCAACGTCGGCCCACTGTGGCGCGAGAAAGTCTTCACCCAGGCACGCCTCGGGGGCGAACCCGATGCTGTGCAGCACGCCGTCCACGCGGCCCCACTTCTCGGCGAGAGCATTGCGAACGGCAACGAGGTGCTCGGGGTTGGTGACATCCAACTCGAAGACATCGACAGGCTGGGGCAGCTTGCGCCCAGTTCGCTGCGTCAGGCTGAGCGCGCGCCCGGCGCCGGTGAGAACGATGTTGGCGCCCTCCTGCTGTGCGAGCAGTGCCACGCCGTATGCCAGCGAAGCGTCGGTGAGGACGCCGGTGATCACGATGTTCTTGCCAGTGAGAAGGCCCATGGCGGCGACTGTAACCGCGAGCAACCGGTGTGCAAGGCTGACGGGATGCGTATTGGCATTCTTGGAGGAACCGGCCCCGCCGGCAGCGCCCTCGCGGCGCGGCTCGCATCGGTTGGCTACGACGCCGTCATTGGGTCGCGTTCGAAGTACCGGGCGATGGAGGCGCGTGACAGTCTGGTCGAGAAGTGGCCAGACCTTGCGCCCCGCCTGTCCTACGGCGACAACGCTGCCGCGGCCGATTGCGACATTGTCGTCATCGCCACTCCCTGGGATTCGGCGGCCACCACCGCGCAGGAGAACGCAGAAGCATTGGCTGGCAAAATTGTCGTCAGCATGGCCAACGCGCTCGTGCGTGTCGGTCACGAGTTCCAACCGTTGGTTCCGCCGCGCGGCAGCGTCGCTGCGCACGTGCAGGCTGCCGTTCCACGCTGCCGCGTTGTGGCCGCGTTTCACCACCTGCCAGCTACGGAGCTGGGTCACATTGGCCAGCCGATCGACAGCGATGTCCTCATCTGCGGCGACGACGCCGCGGCGGTGCTGACGATGAGCGACATCGTGTCCGCGATTCCCGGTTGCCGGCCGCTGGACGCTGGCGAGCTGTCCAATGCAACTGCTATTGAAGCCTTCACTGCGGTGCTGCTGCAGCTGAATGTGCGCTACAAGACCCGTGTTGCCCCCAAGCTCACCGGTATCAAAGGCGACCCACGGGCGGAAAAGGCCGCAGCGAAGGCAGCCGCTGCCGCCTTGGCGGCCAACACGGCCGCCGTGGAAGTAGCGTCGCCAGCGTGACGATGCGTTTGTACGACACCGCCCGCCAGGCCGTGGTGCCCTTCGAGCCCGGCGAGCAGGTGCTCATGTACACCTGCGGCATCACCCCGTATGACGCCACGCACCTGGGTCACGCCGCCACCTTCATCAACTACGACGTGTTGCAGCGCCGCCTCATCGACAAGGGCCACACCGTCAAGTGCGTCCGCAACGTCACCGATGTCGACGACCCGCTGTTCGCGAAAGCACGAGCGCTCGGTGTCCACTACCTCGATCTCGCGGCCGGCGAGGAAGCTCGCTTCGAGCGCGACATGGTGGCGCTCAACGCGTTGCCCGTCTCTAGCTCACCGCGGGCCTCCAGTGCCATCCCCGACATTCGCGGTTTCATCGGCATGGTGTTGGATCGCGGCTTCGCGTACGAAGCCGGCGGCAGCGTCTACTTCGACGTCTCGAAGTTTCCATCGTTCGGAACCGTCAGCCACTACACCGAAGAACAGATGATGGACTACGCCCGCGAGCGCGGCGGTAACATCGGCGACCCGCACAAGCGGCACCCGCTCGACTTCGTGCTGTGGCATCCGTCGCTTCCCGACGAACCCAGCTGGGACACCATGTGGGGCCCCGGTCGGCCGGGTTGGCACATCGAATGCAGCGCGCTGGCGCTGCGCGAGCTGGGCACCACCATCGACCTGCACGGTGGCGGCAGCGACCTGATCTTCCCGCACCACGAGTGCGAGCGCGCGCAGAGCGAAGCAGCCACCGGCGAGCAGTTCGTCAAGCACTGGATGCACGTCGCGATGGTGTTCATGGACGGTCACAAGATGTCCAAGAGCCTTGGCAACCTGGTGTTCGTGGACAAGTTGCGCACCGAGTGGGACCCACGGGCTATTCGTCTGGCCATCATCGAGCATCACTACCGGCGCGAGTGGGAATGGGACGACACGTTGATGCCGCGCAACGCCGCCCGCCTGGAGGCGTGGGGCTCGACACGTGGCGAAAGTGGTGTCGTTGAGGAAGTGCGCGCCGCGCTCGATGACGACCTCGACACGCCATCGGCGCTGGCTGCAGTCGATGCTGCGGCAGCTGCCGGGCTGGGCGTGCACCAAGCTGCGGCACTTTTGGGCGTACTGCTCTAAAGGTTGCTGGCGACTATGCTCCGCGTCATGACGTCGGAGCGCTGCGGCGCATGAACGCTCAAGGAGCCGGAAAACTGCAGTCTCGGTTTCGGCGCGTGGTGCGGCCGGTGGCGAAGCAGCTGTGGCGGTTTCACCTGGAAGGGTTCGACCAGCTGCCTGCCGAAGGCCCGGCCATCCTGTGCCCGAATCACGTCAGTTTCCTCGACTCTGCGTTCCTGATGTTGCACGTGCCGCGCAACATCAGCTTCGTTGGCAAGGCCGAGTACATGGATTCCTGGAAGACCAAGTACGTCTTCCCGGCGATGGGCATGATCCCGATTGATCGTGGTGGGGGTGACAAGAGCCAAGCGGCGCTCGATACCGCCGAGCGAGTGTTGCGTCGCGGCGAGTTCTTCGGCATCTTCCCGGAGGGCACGCGTAGCCGCGACGGGTACCTGTACAAGGGTCGCACAGGTGCTGCTCGGCTGGCGCTGAAGGTCGGCTGCCCCATCTTTCCAGTGGGTGTCATCGGCACTCGCGAGATTCAGCCGCCCGATGCGAAGATGCCCAAGATTCGAATGGATTGCACCATCAAGGTGGGCCGCCCGATCAACGCTGCCCGCTACAAAAACCGCGGCGACGACCACATGGTGTTGCGCCAAATCACTGACGAGCTGATGTACGAGATTCGCGAGCTGACCGGCCAGGAGTACCGCAACGTGTACTCCGGCAAGACCGCCGAGACCGAGCCGACTATTGCCGCCAAGGTGGCCACGGTCAGCGACGCCGACGCCAGCCGCATTGCCGTCGGTGCTGTCAGCGCTGCCGCCGGCGACTGACTGGACCTCCGGACTGTTGCCACTGCGGTTGCCTGGTCCAAATTGCCCCGGGCCGCATTGGTGGTCGGCCGTAGACTGTGCGAACTATGGCTGAGATCACGATTTCACTTCCGGATGGTTCGCAACGCTCCCTGCTCGCAGGTGCAACCGCGACCACCCTGGCGGAGTCAATCGGGTCGCGGCTGGCCAAGGCTGCGGTAGCGGCCGTCGTCAATGACGAAGAGTGGGACCTCGGCCGCGAGCTGCCAGCGGGCGCGACGGTGGCCATCATCACGGCCGATACCGAGGAGGGTCGGCACGTGTTGCGTCACAGTACGGCGCACGTGCTCGCGCAGGCTGTCATCCAGTTGTTCCCCGGCGCCAAGTACTCCATCGGCCCGGCAATCAACGACGGCTTCTACTACGACTTCGAGCTGCCGGATGGGCGCACGTTCAACGAGGCAGATCTGGTGTCGATTGATGCTCGCATGCGCGAGATCATGAAGGCCAACCAGCCGTTCGTACGCGACGAGCTGCCGGCTGTCGAAGCACTGAAGGTGTTCGCCGACCAGCCGTACAAGTGCGAGATCATCCAGCGCGTCAGCAGCGGCGCCGCCGACAGCGAAGACACCGGTGAGATCGGCAGTGGCGAAACCATCAGCGTCTATCGCAACACGCCCGAGTTCGTGGACCTGTGTCGCGGGCCGCACGTGCCCGGTACGGCCAAGCTGGGCCACTTCAAGCTCATGAAGGTCGCTGGCGCGTATTGGCGCGGCAACGAGAAGGGCCCGATGCTGCAACGCATTTACGGCACGGCATGGGAATCGAAGTCGGCGCTCGACGAGCACCTCCACCGTTTGGAGGAGGCCGAAAAGCGCGATCACCGCAAGCTGGCCGTCGAGCTGGATCTGCTGAGCTTCCCCCACGAGCTGGGTGGCGGGCTGGCCGTATGGCACCCCAAGGGTGCCATCGTGCGCAAGCTGATGGAGGACTACAGCCGCGAGCGCCACACCAATGGCGGCTACCAGTTTGTATTCACGCCGCACCTGGCCAACGCCAATCTTTTCGAAACGTCTGGCCACCTGGGTTGGTACAAGGACGGGATGTACCCGCCGATGGAGATGGACAACGGCACCTACTACATGAAGCCGATGAACTGCCCGATGCACTGCCTCATCTACCGCAGTCGTCAGCGCAGTTATCGCGAGCTGCCTCTGCGCCTTTTCGAGCTGGGCACCGTCTACCGCTACGAGCGTGCCGGCACGCTGCACGGCCTGATGCGCATCCGCGGTTTTACGCAGGACGACAGCCACATCTTCTGCATGCCCGAGCAAGCGGCCGAAGAAATCAAGTCGTTGCTGGACTTCGTGATCAGCGTGTTGAAGGCCTTCGGCTTTACGGAGTTCACGGCCAACCTCAGCACCAAGGACCCACTCAAGTTTGCGGGCGACGACGATGCGTGGGACCACGCCACCGAGGCACTGCGTGCCGCGCTCGAGGACTACGGCCTGGAGTACAAGATCAAGGAGGGCGACGCTGCTTTCTATGGTCCCAAGATCGACATCGACGTCAAGGACGCCATTGGCCGTACCTGGCAGCTGTCGACGATTCAGTACGACTTCAACCTGCCCGAGCGATTCGAGCTGGAATACGTCGGCGCCGACAGCGCCCGTCATCGCCCGATCATGTTGCACCGTGCACTGTTTGGGTCCGTCGAGCGTTTCTTTGGTGTACTCGTCGAGCACTACGCCGGCGCCTTCCCCACGTGGATGGCACCGTCGCAGGCCCGGGTGCTGCCGGTCGCCGCGGCACACCAGGAGTACGCCGATCTCGTCGTGAAGCGCCTGCAGAGCGAGGGGTTCCGCGTCGATGTCACCGACGCGAGCGATCAGCTGGGCAAGCGCATTCGCACGGCCAAGATGGAGAAGCTGCCGTACGTACTGGTGGTTGGCGACGACGATGTCGCCAACAATTCGCTGGGCGTCAACCCACGCGGCGGCGAAGTCGAGCGCGGCGTCGGCCTCGACGACTTCGTAGCTCGTCTCCACGCCGAAATTGCCACCCAACTGGCCAACGCCTAAGGCCGCCTTAGGAGATGCCGCGGAGGAGATCTCGCCGGAGCTCCTGGGCGTCGGCGGGGATGCCGTGGGTGTGGAACCAGGTACAGATGTTTTCGCAGTCGCGTCGGAGGAACTCGAAACCCTGCGGGTTGCCGACGAGGTCGACGGCCTGCGGGAGATCGATCAACACCAACCGGCCACGGTGGACGAGGATGTTGTAGGCCGACAGGTCGCCGTGCGCGTACCCTGCCTCGGCGAGCGCGGTGAGCGCCTCGCGGAGTTGCGCGTACAACGACTCGCCTTCACGGAACGTCGGGCGCAGCTGAGCGAGCCGCGGCGCTGCAACACCGCCGCCCGCGCCGTCGTCGTCGCCGATGAACTCCATCGTCAGTTCCGTGCCGGACAGCTGTACCGGGTAGGGGACAGCGGCGCCGGCGGTCCAGAGCTTGCCGAGCACGGCGAACTCCGCCGAAGCCCATTGCCCGGCAATCAGGTCGCGCCCGAACTCGGTGCGCGTTGCCATAGCCCTGGTTTCGCGGCTGCGCCGAACTCGACGCCCTTCGAGATAGCCGGAGTCGCGGTGGAACATGCGGTGTTGTGCGCTGCGGTACTTCTTGACGGCCATCAGCGACACGACGCCGTCATGCTCGCGGCGAAGCAAGGACACGTCGGCCTCCTTGCCGGTCTTCATGACGCCAACATCAGTGTCGATGGCGTTGGGGGAGGTGACGACCCACGCGGGTGCCGGGGAAGGCCCGTGCGTCGCGTCGGTGTAGGTGCTCCACTTCGACTCGATGACGTCGTCGTCGACGTCAGTCCGTGAGGTTGTTGGGATGGATGGAAAGTCGGTGAAATCGTCGTCGTCAAAGCGACGCCGGGAACGTGTGGCCACTGATGGGGCTCCTTGAATTCGGTTGGTTCGATGCGGGTAGCTCTGGCACCGAGCCAGGCCGGAGGGCCTTCGAGCTGGTGCCTACTAGAGAACGGGGGCGCGGAACTGGGAGGTGACAGAACTCATGTCGCTACCTCCCTTTCGTCTCGCGCCGGCGGCGTTTCCGACCGAACAACATCAACGTACTGTGCGCATTCACGAGGCGCCAGCTAATTTCTTCGTGTGACTCAACTCGATCGCATCTGGAATGGCTGGCGTTCGCAGTACGTCAACGAGGCGGGGGCCCGCGATTCTGGTGGCACCGGCAGCGTCTTCGCGCAGATTCTGGCGTCGGGGTTGGACGACGAGACGACCCACGTGGTGCATCGTGGCACGCACACGTTCGCCATCCTCAACGCGTTTCCCTACACATCTGGGCACCTGATGGTGTTGCCCTACCGCGAGGTCGGCAACCTCGAGGAGTTGACTGTCGAGGAAGCTGCTGAGCTGTGGCCAATGGTGACCAGCGCGGTGCGCGCGGTGAAAAGCGCGTACAACCCCGGCGGTGTCAACGTGGGCATCAACATGGGCCGTGCTGCCGGTGGCAGTATCAGCGAGCACCTGCATGTTCATGTGGTGCCGCGCTGGAGCGGCGATGGCAACTTCATGACCGCCGTTGCCGAGGCACGCACCTTGCCCGAGCCCCTGTCATTCTCTGCTGGCAAGCTTCGGGCGGCGTGGCCAGCGTGAGCGTGCAAGTCCGAGAACTGCAGCCCGACGACGATGTGGCAGCCGCCGGTGCGATCGTGCAAAACGCCTACTTCCGACTGCCGGGCTACCCGCGCCATGACGAGTACGACGTGCTGTTGGGCGACGTCGCGAGTCGCACTCGCGACTCGCGTGTGGTCGTCGCCGTGCTGGATGGCCAACTGGTGGGCTGTCTGACGTACGTGGAGGACATGACCGGTCCACACGGCGAGTTCGACGACGATGCCGCCGCCAGTTTTCGCTACTTCGGTGTCCACCCTTCTGCGCAGGGCGCCGGGGTGGGTGAAGCGATGGTGCAGTGGTGCATCGATACGGCCGTCACCGACGGCCGGGAACGAATCCGTATCCACACGCTGGAATCGATGCCGGGCGCCCAACGGCTCTATCTACGAATGGGCTTCGAGCGCGACCCGGAGAACGATGAAGTGTGGGACGGGATCAAAGGTTTGGCGTTCATCTACCACTGCTGACACGTCGAAGCGTGTGAGACTGCGGCCATGCGTGCAGTTGTTCTTCACTCCTACGGTGGCCCGGAAGTCCTGACGATTGAGGAAGTCGCCGACCCGATTCCCGGGCCGGACGAAGTGTTGGTGGCGGTCGCTGCCACCGCGCTCAACCGAGCCGACCTGCTGCAGCGGATGGGGCTCTACCCCGACCCTCGGCGGCTGCAGCCGGAGATCCCCGGCCTCGAGTTTGCCGGCACGGTGGTCGCAAGGGGAGCGCGGGCCACACTGTGGCAGGTTGGTGATCGCGTGATGGGCATTGAGGCTGGCGGCGCATACGCCGAGAAGATCTGCACACACGAACGTCAGCTGCTGGCCGTACCCGCGTCGCTCTCACTCGAAGACGCGGCTGCCATCCCGGAGGTATTTCTGACTGCGTGGGATGCGCTAGTGGTGCAGGGTGGGCTGACCAGCGGGCGTTGGGCGCTCGTACACGCGGGCGCGTCGGGTGTGGGCACAGCGTCGATTCAAATCGCGAAGGCCATCGGCGCTTGTATTGCGGTCACGTGTTCGGCTGGCAAGGCCGAACTGTGTCGCTCGTTGGGTGCCGACGTAGTGCTTGATCGCTCGCCCAACGACTGGCTGACGCAGGCGATTGCGGCGGTTCCGGCGGGCTTCGACACGATCCTCGATGTGGTCGGCGGCGAGGAGATCGACCGAAACCTGCAGGCTGTGGCTCAACGGGGCACCATTGTGCAGGTGGGGCTGATGGGCGGAGGCAGCGTGCAGGTCAACGTCGGGCTGCTGATGGCGAAGCGTGCGCATTGGATCGGCACCACCCTGCGGGCACGCCCCATTGAGGAGAAGGTGGCCGTCACCCGCCGATTCGCCGCTGAGATGTTGCCGTTGTTCGACGACGGTCGCCTTCGCCCAGTGATTGATCGCACATTCCCGTTCGACGAGATTGCCGCCGCTCACGAACTGATGGCCAGCAATGCCAACGCCGGCAAGATCGTCATCACGCTCTCTTGAACGACGCGTCGGGCAGTTACTCGACGGCGACGCGGAGGGTGTGATAGCCGGTCGCGCCATCCGGTGCGACGTCAGTTTCTTCGTCGGTCTGGGTCTCGCCGGTTCTGTCGGTGGCACGAACGCGCAACGTGTACTCGCCCGGTTTCGGCTCCCACTCCAGCAGCCACTGGCGCCAGGCGTCGATGCTGACATCGGTGGCCAGTGTGGCGATCTGCCATGGACCGTCGCCGACCTGCACTTCCACCTGCTCGATACCACGATGCTGTGCCCAAGCCACTCCAGCAATCACTTGCTTGCCAGCTTTCACCTTGCGCGTTCGAGGTACGTCGATGCGTGATTGGGTCTTCACCGGGCCGAGCGCCGACCATCCACGCGGCACCCAGTAACCCTCTTCGTCCCACGACGTCACCTTGATCTCGGCCAGCCACTTGGTGGCGCTGACGTAGCCGTAGAGGCCGGGGACAACGAGCCGGGCGGGGTAGCCGTGCTCCAGCGGAAGCGTCTCGCCGTTCATTCCGATGGCGACCATCGCGTCGCGCCCGTCGAAGGCCACTTCGACGGGGAAGCCACTCGTCCACCCGTCGAGGCTGGTGCTGTACACCTGCTCGGCGCCGGGTTGTACGCCCGCCTTATCCAGCAGATCGCGCAGCAACACCCCCCTGAAAACGGCGTTGCCGATCAGATTGCCGCCGACCTCGTTCGAGACGCAGCACAGGGTGATCACCCGTTCCACCTGCGGCATGGCCAACAGGTCGGCGTACGTGAACTTCAGTGGCGTATCGACCATGCCCTTGATCTCGAAGCTCCAGCTGTCGATGCGGACGTTGGGGAATGTCAGAGCGGTGTCGATGCGGTAGAACGCAGCGTTGGGCGTGATGAACGCGGTGTCGTCGAACAGCTCCGCGTCGGGTGGGATCTCCTGCGTCGCAGCGGGGACGAGCGTGTCGGGCGGGATGCCCTGTGTCGCAGCGGGGACCAAGTCCGGCAGCGGGACTCGAATGCTCTCGCGAATTTGCTCGACACGGCGGTCCTCGATTGCTCGGGCCATGCCGCCGGCGACTACAGCGCCTGCAGCCGATGCCCCGCTCGTCACCAGGAACCGTCGTCGGTCCCATCCCGGCGCGACGTCGGAGCTCGTTTCGTCGTGCGCAGGCCGTGGTTGCATCATCAGGTACAACACCAGCGCGCCGGCGGCTGCACCGAGGATGCTCGGGACTGCAGCACCGACAGTCTCACCCGGCCGGTTGACGGCGGCGAGCGAACCAATGACACCGAACAAGGCAATGCCAGCCACCCCCCACCAGAGGCGATGAGCGGCGAGCAGGCCGACCCTGATGGCGACAAGCGCAAGAATGCCGACGATGCCGATGCGCAGCGCCAGCTTGTCGTCGGTGCCGAACCATTCGATGGCCTTTTCCTTGAGCCACAGTGGAGCGCGGTCGATCACTTCGCTGCCAACGGCATCGATCGGCGATACGACTTCGGTGAGTGCGGCGACGAACATGCCGACGGTGACGGCGAGCGCACCAGCGAGAAGGCCGGCCAGCGCAGCAAAATTACGAGGTATCGGGGTTTTCATGACTGCTCCTTGGGGGGAAACCAGAGATGCACATCGCCGCCGGGCCCGTCGCCCAGCCAGACGCGACCGTTGTGCTCTTGGACGAGGGCACGCGTGATGGCCAGGCCAAGGCCGGCATGGCCGGTGCGAGTGGCGCGGGCGGGGTCGGCGCGGGTGAACGGATCGAAGGCGAGATCGCGGAACTCAAGAGGAAAGCCCTCGCCGTCGTCAGCGACGACCACGGACACGCCGTCGAGCGTGTTGGCGACCGTCACTCGGACGGTGCCGTCGGCAGGGGAGTGGCGAATTGCGTTCTCGACCAGATTGCGTAACGCACGGCTGACATCGAGTTGATTGGCGGTGACGTGGCCAGGGCCGTCGGCGAGCAGTGCCAAGCGCACGCTGCGGCGGTCCGCAACTGGTGTGAGCGCTTCGATGGCCTCGTGGGCGATCTCGGAGACGGACACGGTTTCGCGGGCGTGAGTGTGCTGGCCAGCTTCGATGCGGGCGAATTCGACGAGTTGGTCCAGCAGTGCTTCCACGTTGTCCAGTTCGTTGCCGACCACCCAGAGGTATCGCTTCGGATCGGGAGCAATGCCATCCTGCAGGCTTTCGACGGCTGCCCGCATCGCCGCGAGCGGTGTGCGCAGGTCATGGCCGATACTGGTGAACAACATCTGTCGGGCCGCTGCCAACCGTTCGCGTTCGTCGTCGGCCGCCTTCAACGAGTTGATCATTTCGTCCACTGCAGCGGCGGCGCGGCCAACTTCATCGTTACGGCGAATCTCGGTACGGGCGCTGAGATCACCGGCTGCCACCTGCTCGGCGACCACACCGAGGCGGGCTATGTCGCGCGCCAGAGGCCGGGTGAGCTGCGTGCCAACAATGAGCGCAATGCCGCACGACAACACCAACACGACCAGGAACAACCGGTAGTCGTGGGACGACAGGAACATCGCGTTCGACGCGGCAGACGTGGTGACCGCGCCGAGAGCGAGTGAACAGAGACCGACGACGAACGCTGCGCCGGCAACACTTGCTCGGCTGGACACCCAGCGGCGCAGGAGTGGCACGAGGGCCGCAGTAACGACTGCCGGCGCGGCCAGAATGAGCAGCAATTGCCAGCGGTCGTCGGCGGTCGCAGGGGAGAGCAGCACTTCGGCCAGGACGCCTGCGCCGAGTACGGATGCGAGCAGCCACACGATGAGGCGCCAGTTCATGGCTCGAACCTGTAACCCACACCCCACACAGTGGTGATCCAGCGGGCCTGCTCGGGGTCGGCTTCGATCTTGTGACGCAGCCGACGCACGTGCACGGTCACCGTTGCGGGGTCCTGGAAGTCGGGCGATGAATCCCACACGTGATGCAACAGTTGGGCACGAGAGAACACCTGGCGCGGTGCCTGCGCCATGAACGCCAGCAGGTCGAACTCCTTCGCAGTGAGCGAGACGAGGGCATCGTTGACGAACACCTCACGAGCGGGCACATCAATGCGCAGCCCGTCGAACTGCACCGGTGCAGCCGTCCCGGCAGGTACGGGCTGAACGCGACGTAACACCGTGCGAACCCGAGCCACCAGTTCGCGTGGCGAGAACGGCTTGGAGATGTAGTCGTCGGCGCCAAGCTCCAGGCCCAAAACCCGGTCCGCCTCCTCGACGCGGGCCGTCAGCAGAATGACGGGGACGCGTTGACTACCAGCAGCCCGCAGGAAGTCGAGCCCTGAAGCGCCTGGCAGCATGATGTCGAGCACGATCAGGTCGGGCCGAAACGTCGCGACGGCATCGGCAACCAGGTCGCCGCGATCGACTTCGAGCACCTCGTAGCCGTCGCGTGCGAGATAGTGCGCGACAACTTCCCGAACGGTGGGTTCGTCATCGACGACAAGGATTCGCTGCGCAACCATCGCTGCACACCATACGGACGAGCGAACCAGTGGAGAATGACCCTGCAGCAGAGTTTCTCGGATGTTTCGCAGCCTGTGCGCGGTGTGTCAGCGGTTGACGATGGGCACGTAGTCGCGAGTGCCTTCGCCGGTGTACCACTGGCGCGGTCGGCTGATCTTTTGTTCCTTGTCGCCCAGCAGTTCCTGCCAGTGCGCCAGCCAACCCACCGTGCGCGGGATGGCAAAGAGCACGGTGAACATCGCCACTGGGAAACCGAGTGCCTGGTAGATGAGACCGGAGTAGAAGTCGACGTTGGGGTACAGCTTGCGCTCGATGAAATACGGGTCACTCAGTGCGGTCTCTTCCAGCTTCAACGCAATGTCGAGCAGCGGGTTCTTGCCAGTCACCTCGAACACGTCGTACGCCGTCTTCTTGATGATGGTGGCCCGCGGGTCGAAGTTCTTGTACACGCGGTGGCCGAAGCCCATCAGGCGAGTGCCATTGCCGCTCTTCACGTCGTCGATGAAAGCGGGTACGTTCTCGATGCTGCCAATCTCCGTGAGCATGCGCACGACGGCCTCGTTGGCGCCGCCGTGCAGCGGGCCATACAGGGCTGAAGCTGCAGCTGAAGCCGAGGAGTAGGGGTCGGCGTGGCTGGAGCCGACGACGCGCATTGCGGTGGTGCCGCAGTTCTGCTCGTGGTCGGCGTGGAGGATGAACAGCACGTCCATCGCCCGCTCGAGACGCGGGTCGATTTCGTAGTCGCCGATGCGCCACATCATGTTGAGGAAGTTGCCGGGGAACGACAGCGCGTTGTTGGGGTACACGAACGGCAGGCCCACCGAGAACCGGTAGCACATGGCTGCCAGCGTGGGCATCTTCGCAATCAGGCGCAAAATCTGCTTGTCGCGGCTCTCCTTGTCGTGGATGTCTTTGGCGTCGTTGTAGAACGTGCCCAGCGCACCCATGGCACTGACGAGCATGCCCATCGGGTGTGCGTCGTAGTGGAAGCCATCGACGAACCGCTTGCGCATGTTCTCGTGGATGAACGTGTGGTGGATGACGTCGTCGTTCCACTTGGCCAGCTGTGTGGTGTCGGGCAGTTCGCCGTTCAGCAGCAGGTATGCCACTTCCAGGTATGTGCTCTTCTCGGCAAGCTGCTCGATGGGGTAGCCGCGGTACCGCAGAATCCCCTTGTCACCATCGAGGTAGGTGATAGCGCTCTTACATGCTGCCGTCTGCATGTAGGCCGGATCGTAGATGAAGAGTGACGGATCAAGTTCTCGAACTGCCGCCGCAGGGAAAACGCCGCCCTCGATGGGAACAGTGACTGTCTTGCCGGTGCGATCGTCGGTAATGGTGATGGTGTCGGGCATGTTGTTCCCCTCGGTGACACGACGTGGTTGGTGAGGGCTTTTGTCCCCCGCCGATTGAGACTAGCTGCGAGTGGTAGGCCGTGTCCCAACCGACAGTGAGATCTGTGAGATGTGGCTGGCCACCGCGAACTACAGCGGGGTGTTGTCGTGCTGGCGAGCCTGCAGACGTTCGCGCTTGTCGACCAGCATCAGTAGCGCTTCGCCGATGATCTGGCGAGTCTCGGCCGGATCGATGACCGCATCGACGTAGCCGCGTTCCGCCGCGATGTATGGGTTGAGGAGTCGCTGTGAATAGTCGGCCTCGAACGCTGCCCGTTCCTCTGGCGTCGCCCGCCGCTGCAGGATGGCGGCAGCTTGGCCGGCGCCCATCACAGCCAGTTCGGCCCACGGCCACGCAAGACACAGGTCGTTGCCCATCTCCTTGCTGTCCATCACGATGTAGGCGCCGCCGTAGCTTTTACGCAGAATCACGCAGATGCGCGGCACAGTGGCGCGGCCGTAGGCGAAGACCAACTGCGCGCCGTGACGGATCATGCCACGCCACTCGAGATCTTTGCCGGGGTAGAAGCCGGGGGTGTCGACCAGCGTGATGATGGGCAGGTTGAACGCATCGCAAGTGGCCACGAATCGTGCCGCTTTCTGCGAGGCAGGGATGTCGAGCGTGCCGGCGAGGGCCAGCGGCTGGTTGGCGACGACACCCACGGGCATGCCGCCAATAGTGGTGAGCGCAGTCACGACGTTTGCAGCCCATCTGGGGCGTAGCTCCAGCAGCTCGCCGTCGTCGGCCAACGCACGGATGACTGCCCGTACGTCGTAGCTGCCCGTCGAGGTGGCGGGGATCAGAGCACCCGCCTCGGGTGTCTGGCGCGCAATCTCGTCATCGGTAGGCCACAGCGGCGCTTCCTCGTCGTTGTGCTGTGGGAAGTACGCCAGCAATTGCCCGGCCAGCTCGATGGCCTGCTGCAGATCGGCGGCCACCAGCGTGGCCGCACCGGTGTATCGGCTGTGGCTGGCCGCGCCGCCCAGCTCGTCGTTGTCGATGACGACGCCGGTGAAGTCGGCGACCATGGTTGGTCCACTGACGAAGGCGTACGCGGCCTCGGTCATCACTACGTGGTCGGCGATTCCCAGTAGCAGCGCCGGGCCCGAGACCGCCGGGCCGTCGACGATGAGGATGGTGGGCACGACACCCGAGCAGTCGGTGAGCGCACGTGCGGCTTTGCCCCAGCCGTGGAGTGCGCTGAAACCTTCGACGATGTCGGCGCCGCTGGAGCGCAGCACACCGACCAGCGGCAGCTTCGCGGTTCGAGCGGTGTGAGCAGCGTGCTCCAACATCGAGGATGACTCGCTGGAGAGTGCACCTTTGCGATCGGTGGCATCGACCTCCGCCCACACGACGGTGCGGCCGTCGAAGTCGCGAACCTCGGCGCGAACGGAACCGGGTACCTTGCTGCGCAGTGCGACTGAAGACATTGCCCAGAGACTAGACCGAGCGGCCGAGAGGGAAGGCGTCTGCTCCCACGTACAGCCCCGGTTGTTTGGCTCCCTGGCTGGCAATCACGTCGCGCAGTACGGCCTGCAGTGCCCGTGTTGGCGGGCCGGGGCTGGGGCGGCGGCGCTGCACCCAACCCACCACGCGGCGGGGCAATTCGGGCACGACGATGCGCTTGAAGTCGCCCTTCAACCAACGCGGCACGGCAGTGGCCGGCACGATGGCGGCGCCGAAGCCTTCGAACGCCAGCGATGTGAGCAGGCGGACGCCGTCGATCTCGACCTGCGCTTCCAGCTCGACACCGACGCCGGCGGCGGCACGATCAATGGCGCGGCGTAGCGCGGCGCCCACGGGCGGCAGCATCAACGGCTCGCCAGCCAGCTCGGCCAATGGAATGGAATCGCGCTCGGCCAGGTGATGGCGGGTGTGGACCAGCAACACCAGGTCCTCGGCAAACATGGGCTCGACAGTGACTTCCTGGTCGTCGACGGGCAGGTGCACGATGATGGCATCCAGCTGCTGGGCCAGCAGGCGTGGGAGCAGGTTGGTGGTGTTGCCCTCGTGCACCGTGACGTGCACACCCGGGTGCGACTTGGCGAGCTGAGTGAGCAGCTGAGGGAGCAGCCAGCGCGCAGTGGTGCCGATGACGCCCAGGCGGGTGTCGCCGCGCACCTCGTCGCCACGGCTGGCCATTTCCGCCGAAATGTCGTCCAGCTCGTGCAGCACTCGGCGCGCCTTCTCGACGACCAGAAGTCCTTCATCGGTGAGACCGCCACGCTGACGGTCGACGAGTACGACACCCAATTCGCGCTCCAAGCGTGCAATATGGCCGCTGACGTTGGATTGGACGGTGTACAGCGCTCTGGCAGCTGCGGAGAACGTGCCGTGATCGGCGATGGCGACCAGTGTCGTGAGCTGGCGGAGGTCCATCGCTAAAAACGATACCGAGTATCTTCTAAATGCGCTTGAAAGATCACTCGTTCACGTGATAACTTTCACATGTTGTTCGAAGCGGGTCGTCCCCCAATGACTCGCTCGACACGAACCCAACATTGTGGTTCCCCCAAATCACAGGGTTCAAAAGGTTGAGAGGCCCCGCTTCCCCCAAGCGGGGCCTTTCCCGTTTTGTCGTTCGGCGTCGTGCCGTACAGTGGCGCCATGAGCAATCACGCCACGACCAGAGGCGCTGCCTTCTTCGATCTCGACCGTACGCTGCTGGCAGGTGCCTCCGGCGAGGTTTTCTCGCACGCCATGCGCGAGGCGGGCCTGGTGAGCCGCAGCATTCCCGGCGAGAACATGCTCTACAGGCTGTTCAACTCCATCGGTGAAACACTGCCCTCAATGGCATTGGCGCGTCAGGCCGTGACGTTTGCGAAGGGTCGTCAGCGCTCAGTGGTGCAGCAAGTGGGCACCAGTTCGGCCAGTGCCCTGGCGGCCTTGGTGCAGCCGTTGGCGGCACCGTTGTTCGCCGAGCACCGCGCAGCGGGGCGCCCAATCGTGCTGGCTACCACCAGCCCGTACGACCTGGTCAAGCCCCTCGCCGATCTGTTGGGCCTGGACGGTGTTGTCGCTACCCGCTACGGCGTCAACGCCGACGGCACCTACGACGGCACGCTCGATGGGCCGTTTGTGTGGAGCGCTGGCAAGCTGGCAGCGGTGCGCGATTGGTCCGTCGAACACGGCATCGACCTAGCGCAGAGCTTTGCCTACAGCGACAGTGTGTACGACACCCCGCTTCTGGCCGCGGTTGGGTACCCGCACGTGGTCAACCCGGACCCGCGGATGAAGCTGATGGCTGCGGCTCGCCGATGGCCCGTACTCGATCTCTCCGCGGCTGCGGACCTGGTGAAGGACGTGACATCGATGGCCAAGATTCCAGTCGTCAACCTGGAGATCCAGCGCCTGGCGCTCAGCTTCACGCACCCGCTGTTCTTCCCGTACGCCAAGTTCCGTATCAGTGGCACCGACAACATTCCCACCACCGGCCCGGCCATCATCGTTGGCAACCACCGCAGTTACTTCGATGCCGCCGCGCTTGCCGTCACCATCGCACGCACGGACCGCACCGTTCGCTTCCTGGGCAAGAAGGAAGTGTTCGACGCACCCGTCGTTGGCCAGATTGCGTCGGCCATGGGTGGCATTCGCGTTGATCGCGGCACGGGTAGCGACGGTCCGTTGGAAGCAGCCGCCGAGGCGTTGGCCAATGGAGATCTGGTGGCGATGATGCCCCAGGGAACCATCCCGCGTGGCAAGGCGTTCTACGAGCCACTGCTCAAGGGTCGCTGGGGCGCCGCACGCTTGGCCGCGTTGGCCAGGGTGCCGGTGATCCCGGTGGCGATGTGGGGAACCGAGAAGGTGTGGCCGCGCTCCGCGCGGGTGCCCAACATGCTCAACGTGGTCAGCCCGCCCACCATCACCATCACGGTTGGCGCGCCGGTGAAGCTTGGGTATCGCGGCGCCGACGCCGACACCAGGAAGATCATGAAGGCACTGATGGACCTGCTGCCGCCGGAGAGCCGCGAGCGTCGCGAGCCCACCGAGGAGGAGATTTTGTTGGCGCTGCCGCCCGGCTATCAGGGCGACCAACGCAAGGAGACTGTTCGCCGGCCCGGGACCGACTGACGATGCCGACGCCCTCGGCTTAGGCCTTCTTCGGAGGCCGCGGTACGAATGGGCTGGTACGGGCGACGTATTCGACGTAGCCAGCCCGACGCTTCACCAGCGACTTCTCCAGCAGCGTCACACCGCTGACCCTGCGCAACAGCGTCGTCATCACTACGGCCCCGATGAGGCCCCAGCGACCGACTGTGGTCTCCGCCGCGACCAGCGCGATGCCCCACCACACACAGGCGTCGCCGAAGTAGTTCGGGTGCCGCGTGTAGCGCCACAGGCCCTTGTCCATCACGATGCCGGCGTTGGCCGGGTTCTTCTTGAAGCGGGCGAGCTGGGCGTCGCCGACGCCTTCGAAGAACAAGCCAACCGCCCACACGGCCACGCCGACCCACGCGAGGACGCCCAGCTTCGGCGTCAGCTGGGTCTGGCCCAACTGCACGGGCAGCGAAACCAGGAACATCAGCACGCCCTGCGTTGCGAACACGGTGCCCAGCGAGATGAGGGGGAAGCGCGGACCCCAGTGCTTGCGCATGCGGACGTAGCGATAGTCCTCGCCCTTACCGTGGTTGCGCATGAACAGGTAGATCGCCAGCCGAAGGCCCCAGATGGTGGTCATCGCGACGAGGAGGTTCTGTCGTGCGGTCAGGCCGTCGACTCGCAACCTCACGGCCCACGCCACACAGACGAAGCCGAAGCCCCAGATGATGTCGACGATCGATGCGTTCTTCACGATCAGGCTGACCACCCACGTGCTCACCATCAGAATCGCGATGGTGAGCGCCGCCGTTGTCAGCGCGGTACTGGTTGCTGTCGTTGCGATCAACGTGGCAATCATGTTGTCCCTTCGTGGTTGAGCAGTTCGTGGACCGCTCGGTCGGACTGTAGCCACTGGTCGTCGAGCCATTGGGTGAACGCGGCGCTGTTTGGCACATCGGCGCGAGCTATGCGGCGAGCGTGGAACTGCACCGTGCGTGGCTTGCGGGCGAGATAACGAAGAATGCTGCCGAATGTGTCGAGCCCATCGAAGCCGACATGACAGGCAACGATCACGTCTGCGTCCGGCCGGCCACCGAGGAGTGCCTGCGAGCCAGCCGGCCGCGGTGGGAGCAGGTGCTGCATGACTGCCAACCGGTCGGCGCGGACGGGGTCGCGTTCGCGGATCTTGTCCAACGCGCGTGCCCGCTTCTTGGGTGACGAGCGCGTTCCCTCGGGGAAGATGATGGCCACCTGATTGTCGGTCAGGCCGGCCGCAAGAATTCGCAGGGCAGACAGTTCGGTGGCCGAGTCGGTTGCCTGACGGTCGAGGAAATAGTTGGGCAGCCGGTTACCAACGACATCGAGGCACGGGTCGGCGAGCAGTTCCTTCTTGAGGACGTAGCGGGGGTTCATGCGTGCCGTGGAGGTGACGACCCACGCGCTCAGCAGGCTGTCAGCCAGGCTGGCGTGACGGCACAGCATGATGGCGGGGCCGGGGGACAGGCTGCTGGCATCGGCGGCGTCGACGCGAATACCGGTGGTCAGTTGCAGCGCGCTCATCAGCCGCGCGGCCCACCAGCGTTGCAGTCCGAAGTGTGCTCGCTGGTTTCGACGCTGGCCGGTCAACCACAGCAGCGCCGCAGCCGTCACGCCGACGGTCTCGAGCCACGTCCAACACACGGCGAATGCAAGGAGGCGCACGGTGGGTAGCCGCCAGCGCAGCCTGACCAGATCAGCCAGTGCAGCAATCGGTAGCCACAGCGGCAGCAGGGCCACCAGCGCAATTGCGCCAAGGATCAGCGAGGGGATGCTGACGGCACGACGCTGCAAGGCACTCACAGGCGCGAACCATAGCGACACCCGTGGGGTCGTGCGTTGACCTGCCCGATTGTGTCATTCACGATGCCGTCCGTTCGGAGCCAGCTCCTCAGTGGATGGGTGGGCGTTGATGGAATCAGTCGTCGACGGCGCCGTCGATATTTTCGCGGATCACGTCTGCGTGGCCGCAGTGACGGGCGTACTCCTCGATCATGTGCACCATCACCCAACGCAGCGACCGTCGGCCGAATCGGTCGGGATTTTCGGGCGGGCCGACGTTGATGGCCGTGACCTGATCCAACGAATCGGCGCCGGCAACGATCGTGCGTGCCTTAGCAGTCTGCTCATGCAATGCGGCGACGGCAGCCGCCAGCGTGTCGTCGGGTCCGTGGTGCCAGTCGGCGTCGGGGTCGTCATCGCAGGGCCATACGTCGGGTTCGTCGCTGCCAGCAAATGCTTGGCTGAACCACCACTGCTCGACGAGCGCCATGTGGCGAATCAGACCCAGCATGTCCATCTGGCTGACGCCGATTTGATGCCGGGCCTCAGTTTCGTCGAGGCCATCCGCCTTGCGCAGCAACACAGAGCGGAAGTAGTCGAGGAACTCCGTCAGCGTGGTGCGCTCGTCGGCGGTAACGGGTGGGTCGGGGTGCAGCTCAGTCATTGCAGTGAGTCTCCATCGAACCGGTCGACGAAGGCGAACGAATTGACTGGGTTGCGGCGCAGCTTGGTGTTCTGGTGGGTGGGCACGCCGAGGAAGATGGTGGCAGCAAGGGCGTGATCGGCGGGCAGGCCGAGCGGCGCTGCGGCGCCTGGTTCGGCACGGCTGAGGAAGGTGGTCATCACGCCGCCCAGCCCGTGAGCCCGTGCGGCGAGCACGATGCTCCAACAGAACGGGTAGATACTGGCGCCGCCAACGATCGGCGGTCGGTCGAGGTTGCCGTCCATGATGGCGATGTCGCGCAGGTCGGCCGCTATGGCGAGAACGACCGGGACGGTGGCGATCTCGTCGATGAGCGCGTTTGGTGCGTCGACCGGGGGCGCGTCGATCGACTTACCGAATGCGAACGGCCGCTGGCCAACTGCGTTGGCGCCGCAGTATTCCTGCCAGACCGGACGCATCAGGCCCGCCAGTGTCTGGCGAAGGGTCGGGTCCTTGACGACGGCCACCTTCCACGGCTGACGGTTGCCGCCGGATGGTGCAAAGCTTGCCGTCTCCAAAACCGAGGCGATGGTTGCGTCGCTGACGGCTGCGTCCGTAAAACCCCGCACCGCCCCTGTAGAACGAAGTGTCTCCAACAGATCCATGCCTGCACTGTATGACTACGGTCGGCGACGTGACTGAACAGGTACGGCAACTCATCAAGTACAGCGCGAACGGCAAGGTCGGTGTCATCACCATCGATCGGCCAGAAAAGCGCAACGCAATGACCTACGCAATGCTGGGTGAGTTCATAGCCACCGTTGCGAGGGCAGATGCTGACCCGGAGACGGTGGTGTTGGTGATCACCGGTGTGTCAGGCGCGTTCTGTGCCGGTACAGACTTGGCCGATCTCGCGACCATTCCTGGTGACACGCGCGGGCTGCGCGGTACGGCGGAGGAACGGCACCTGTGGTGGCCGATCGCTCAGGCTCGTAAGCCAACGATTGGAGCGATCGACGGCCCGGCGGTCGGGATGGGCGCCGAGTTCACGTCGCAGTGTGATCTTCGGCTGGCCACACCGAACGCGCGATTCGCATGGAACTTCGTTCACCGCGGGTTGGTGCCAGACACCGGGGCGGGCACCTGGTTGCTACCACGAATCATTGGCGTACAGCAGGCGCTGCGGTTGCTCTACACCGGCGCCATGATCGACGCCGAGGAGGCGCTGCGCCTTGGGTACGTCCTCGATGTGGTGCCCAGCGAGGAACTGCTGCCACGTGCAATGGATCTGGCCAATGCCGTCGCCGCCGGGTCGCCGCACAGCCTCGGCTTGGTGAAGTCGCTGGTCCACCAGGGCCTCACCGCGCCCATCGGAGAACACATGGAACGCCACACGGCAGCGATGTCAGCATGCTTCAAGAGCGACGACCACCGAGAAGGCGTCGCCTCCTTCCTAGAACGCCGCCCCGCCAACTTCACCGGCCACTAACCGAGTCAATGGAGGGTTCCGAGCACCTGGGGAGGGCTGGGAACCCTCCATTGGGACTCAGGCTTGGGCTTCGGCGACTTTCTTGCGGACGACGTTGAGGGCGCTGCCAGCCTTGAACCACTCGATCTGCTCGGGGCTGAAGGTGTGCACGCCTTCGAAATCGACGGTGGTGCCATCGGGCTTCACGATCTGACAGCGCACGTTCTTGCCCGGCACCGGGGGGAGGTCGAGCACGCTGATGCGATCGTCTTCGCCGACGAGGTCGTAGGTGGCCGGGTCGGCGAACGTCAGCGGCACCATGCCCTGCTTCTTCAGATTCGTCTCATGGATGCGGGCGAACGAACGGGCCAAGATCACCCGGCCGTTGCGGAACCGGGGCTCCATCGCCGCATGCTCACGTGACGAGCCTTCGCCGTAGTTCTTGTCGCCGATCGCGCACCAGGCAATGCCCCGCTCCATGTACCGCTTGGCGATCTCGGGGTACAGGCGGGTTTGGCCGTCGGTGACATCTTTGCCCTCGCCGGTGCCCCCGGTGAAGGCGTTGATCGCCCCGATGAACAGGTTGCCCGAGATGTTCTCGAGGTGACCACGGAACTTGAGCCACTTGCCGGCCGCCGAGATGTGGTCGGTGGTGCACTTGCCTTGGGCCTTCATCAGCACGGGCAGGTCGACATAGTCGTTGCCGTCCCAGGCCAGGAATGGCTCGAGTAACTGCAACCGGTCGGAGGTCGGCGAGACCTCGACCGAGACGCCCGAACCGTCGGCCGGCGGGGCGACGAAGGTGTCTTCGCCCGGGTCGTACCCATTGGCCGGCAGCACTTCTCCAACCGGGGCGTCGAGCGTGACCGAAGCCCCCGACGGGGTGGTCAGCGTGTCGGTGGTCGGGTCGAAGTCGAGTCGGCCGGCAAGCGCCAGGGCGATGACGGTGTCGGGGCTGGTGACGAACGACAGGGTGTTGGCCGAGCCGTCGTTGCGCTTGGGGAAGTTGCGGTTGAACGAGTTGACGATCGTGTTCGGTTGGCCGGTGACTTCCGCCGGGCGATCCCACTGACCGATGCACGGCCCACAGGCGTTGGCGAGCACCGTGGCCCCGATCGCTTCAAGATCGGCCATCAGGCCATCGCGCTCGATCGTCGCCCGAATCTGCTCGGACCCCGGCGAGATGAGCAGCGGCACCTGAGCGCGCAAACCATTGGCCGCAGCCTGGCGAGCCACCGAGGCGGCGCGGGTGATGTCTTCGTACGACGAGTTGGTGCACGAGCCGATCAGCGCGCTGGA
>JAYVVY010000381.1:0-32440 GCA_043786575.1 Ilumatobacteraceae bacterium | reverse complement strand
AGCTGGTCGCCGTCGATCAGCCACGGCAGCCAGCTCTCCATGCCGTCAAAGAGGGATCCCTCGGCCAGTCGTTCCCACTGCTCGCGGCCCCACGGCTCGGTGGCCACAAGGGCAGCAGCGCGAGCGCGGACTGCGTCTGTGGGAATCAGTTCGCGCGCAGGAAAGACCAACGCCTCGGCGAGGTCGAGCGTGCTGCGTTGGTCGTTGACCGCGAACTCGGTGAGCCGGTCGACTTCGTCACCCCAGAGGTCGATGCGAATCGGTGCGTCGGCGGTGGAGGGGAAGATATCGATAATGGCGCCGCGCTGGGCAACCTCGCCACGATGCTCGACCAGTTCCTCGCGTCGATAGCCGAATTGGATGAGCTGCGCCATGAGCGCGTCGGGGTCGAGGATGGCACCCTTGCTGACGTGGATGGGGTCTGCCTCAGCGGTGCCCGGCCCCAGCCGCTGCAGCAGTGCGCGAACACCGGCGACGATGATGGCTGGGCAGCGCTCTGTCGAACGCAGGCGCCACAGCACCTCCATGCGGTGCCCCATCGTTTCGACGCTCGGGCTGACCCGCTCGAACGGCAGCGTCTCCCACGCAGGGAACAGCATGACCTCGCCGGCGGGCATGTACTGCACCAGGTCGTCGTAGAGCTGCCCCGCGTCGGTACCGGTAGGGCAAGCAACGACCAGCGGGCGCTTGTCGCCCAGCTGTGCGAGTGCCGCGATGGCGAGAGCGCGGGCCGATTCGGGCACTGCGACAAAGCCGGTGGGGTCGCCCAAGGCCTGCGTGAGCGCGGGTTCGTTGCGAAGCAACCGAGGGAGCGAGGCGAGCGACATTCGACAGTGCAGGGTATCGCCACGGTGCAGCGCCACCGAGGGAGCTTTACAGGCCGTTGAAGCGTTGCATGGCGGTGTCGGCACCTTCGGCGACGATCACTTCCACAATGTCGGCGGCGCGTTCGATCATCACGTCGAGGACTTCGCGTTCGGCCTTTGGGACGCGAGACAACACGTGATCAGCGCCCTGCTCCTTGCTGCGCGGCTTGCCGATACCGATTCGCACGCGGATGTAGTCCTGCGTGTGCAGGTGCTGGGTGATACTGCGCAAACCGTTGTTACCAGCCAGTCCACCACCCACCTTCACCCGTACGACGCCAGTCTCCAGATCGAGCTCGTCGTGCACGATGATCAGCTGCCCGGGCTCGACCACACGGTGGCGGCGCATGAGCGCACCCACGGCCTGGCCGCTCTCGTTCATGAACGTGGTGGGAAACGCCAGCACGACCCGCTTGTCACTCATCCGTGCTTCAGCCACCAGGGCTTTGTCGCGGCCGGCTTTCAAGTTGAGCCCTAGCCGTTTGCACAGTTGTGCGATGGTTTCCTCGCCCACGTTGTGGCGAGTGCGCGCGTAGTCCTTACCGGGGTTGCCCAGGCCGACGATGATCGCGTCGATCACGCCGGCGTGCGATCACTCTGCGGCGGGGGCTTCGTCGGCCGCGGCG
Organism: Ilumatobacteraceae bacterium; assembly: GCA_043786575.1. Classification (GTDB taxonomy): domain Bacteria; phylum Actinomycetota; class Acidimicrobiia; order Acidimicrobiales; family Ilumatobacteraceae; genus UBA668. Next base: position 30,948 of record JAYVVY010000381.1, on the reverse strand, counting down.
CTTTCGGCGGCCTCGGCCACATCAGCTTCGGCTTCTGCCGCCGAGGTGATGAGAATGGTGACGATCGGCATCTCCGGGTCGCCCAGCGCGGTGACGCCCTTGGGCATCGGCACGTCGGCGAGGCGGATGACATCGCCAGGCTGCATCTCGGTGACATCGATTTCGAACGCGTTGGGCATGTTGTTCGGGGTGCAGCTGACCTCGATGGTGTCGACAGCAGCGTCGACCAGGCCGCCTTCGGCCGCAACAGCCTTCGACTCGCCGACGATGTGCACGGCGACCGAGACGGTGATCTCTTCGTTCATGTTGACCTGCAGAAAGTCGATGTGGGCCACGGTGCGACGGATGGGGTGGCGCTGCATGTCCTTGACGACTGCCGGGTAGCTCTTGCCGTCGACCTCAAGGCTGAGCACGGTGTTGCTACCGGCCGGGCCGCTGAGGGCCAGACGCAGCTCGCGTCGCTCGATGGTGACGCTGATGGGGGTCATGCCCTGGCCGTAAATGACGCCGGGGATGTGCCCCTCGGCGCGCAGCCGGCGGGCTGCGGGAGAACCCGTGGTGTTGCGGGGGAGGGCGGCGAGCTTGGTGTTGGACATGACGAGGCCTCGATTAGAGCGTTACAGAACGACGGAAAATGTTACCTGGGTTGCGACCGGAACGGCCACGCCCGGGCGATCAAAGACGCTACGACTGGTTTTCGCCGCCGAAGATTTCGCTGACGCTGGTGTCGTCGAAGACGGCGCTGAGGGCGTCGGCAATCAGCGGGGCGATCGACAGCACTTCGATCTTGTCGATCTGCTTCTCGGGCGCCAACGGCAGTGTGTTGGTGACCACGACCCGCTTGATCACCGACTTCTGGAGGCGCTCGATGGCCGGGCCACTGAGCACGCCGTGCGTCGCCATCGTCCACACTTCGCGGGCGCCACGCGCCATCAGCACATCGGCGGCCGAGCAAATGGTGGCGCCGCTGTCGATCATGTCGTCAGTGAGGATGCACAGGCGTCCTTCGACGTCGCCCATCACTTCCTTGGCCTCGGCCACATTGGTGGTGCCCTTCGGGCGGCGCTTGTAAATGAAGGCAAGGTCGGCGCCGCGGTCACTGAGGTGCTGCGCCATGCGCTCGGCCACCTTGATGCGGCCGGCGTCGGGGGAGACAATGACGGGGGCATCGGCGTGCTGGCGTAGGTAGTTCTCCAGCACCGGCATCGCCGTCAGGTGGTCGACCGGCCCTTCAAAGAAGCCCTGAATCTGGCCGCTATGCAGATCGATGCTGACCATGCGCTTGGCGCCGGCCGATTTGAACAAGTCTGCAACCATGCGAGCGGTGATGGGCTCGCGGCCCTCAGCCTTGCGGTCCTGGCGGGCGTAGCCGTAGAACGGGCACACGGCGGTGATGCGCTTCGCCGACGCGCGATACGCAGTGTCGATCATGATCAGCTGTTCCATGATCGAGTCGTTGATGCTTCGGCCGTTATGCCCGCAGTGGGTCTGCATGATGAACACGTCGCTGCCGCGGATGCTTTCGCCGAAGCGGGCGCGCACCTCGCCGTTCGCGAACTCCACCAGGCCGGGGTGCCCCAGCTCGATGCCCAGGTGGTCTGCAACTTCCTGTGCCAGCTCGGGATGGGTGCGCCCCGAGTACAACGACATTCGTTTTGTTGTGACCTTCTCCATGGCTCCCCCGTGTTCAGTCATGTCATCCGTCGTTGGTCTCGGCCGCTGCAGTGTAGAAGGCACCGGTGACTGCGCCGGGCGCCACCGAACTACCGCTAGGAAGATAGGCGTACGGACCGACGCGCGCCGAACTGCCGACTTCGCTTTCCACGCCGACGGTGTTCTGGACGGCGGCGCCGTCGCCCACCGAGCAGTCCGTGAGCCGAGTGTCGGGGCCGATTTCGCAGCCGTCACCCACCACCGTGTCGCCCTGCAGGATGGTGCCCGGGTAGAGCGTCACGTCGCGACCCAACTGCACCGTCACATCCACGAAGGTCTGGCGCGGGTCGAGCATGGTGACACCGTTGAGCAGCCAATGGCGATTGGTGCGACTGCGCAGCTCGCGCTCCGCCAACGCCAACTGCCAACGATCGTTGACGCCCTGAGTCTCCGCCTCCGGCGCCTGCACGCAACCGATGCGATGCCCCATCGCGGCCAGCGAACCAATCACGTCGGTGAGGTAGTACTCGCCCTGCGAATTGTCGGGGCTGAGGTGGCGAAGCGCCGGCCCCAACAGGTCGCGACGGAAGGCGTACATGCTGGTACACACCTCTTGCACGGCGCGCTCGTTAGCGCTGGCGTCGCGCTGTTCGACGATGCGTAGCACCCGGCCGTCGCCCGTCTTGGATGGCGCACGGATGACCCGGCCGTAACCAGTGGGGTCCGCGAGAACGGACGTGATGAGGGTGGCCGCGTACTCGTTGGCGTTGTGCGCTGCCACGAGCGCATCGATGGTGGCGGGCTGCAACAGCGGCGTATCGCCGGGCAACACGATGACAGTGGAGGTGTCGTCGAGATCGTCGCCGGGGAACGCGCCCAGGCCGACTATCGCTGCGTCGCCGGTGCCGCGCTGCACGGTCTGCTCGGTGAACGTGAGGTGCGCCCAGTCGGGTGCCTGTTCCTGCACCTTCTTGGTGACCCGCTCGGCGCCGTGGCCAACGACAACAACGGTGAGCTCAGGTGCCACCGTTTCCAGTGCGTGGATGACATGCATCACCATCGGGCGACCGCAAATCAGGTGCAGCGGCTTGGGACGAGAGGACCGCATGCGCGACCCTTCACCCGCGGCCAACACAATCGCCGAAACTGTCATGCCTTCGTTCTATCGCTTGCAACGGGTGTGGCAACGGGTGGCAAGGCCCGAATGGCCGATGGGCCGAAGGTGGTGAAGCAGTGCCTGCACCAGAAACCCTGCTCCAGCTCGGTGCCGCACGGTGCGTGGACCAGGACAATTTCTGCACTGCCGTCAGACAGATGGTGCTCGCCCCACTGGATCAGTGCCACGAGCGCGGGCGAGAGCGCCACACCTGCCGGGGTAAGTCGGTAGTCGTAGCGCTGCGGGCGTTCCTGGTAGCGCTCCTTGGCCATCACTCCACCGGCGACCAGCCGCTGCAGGCGTTTGGTGAGGATGGGGCGGGCAATGCCCAGATCGTCGGCAAAGTCGTCGAACCGACGAATCCCACGCAGTGCCGCTCGGATGATGAGGATGCTCCACCGGTCGCCCACCAGCTTGAGCGTGCGTTCCAATGTTGTGGCATCGTCGTGGAGGTCGGCGCCCCCGGTCGGGTCATCAGGTTGCGGAGGGTCAGTCGCGGCGTTCACAAGCACTCGGACTCTAGCGTGTTCTCGACTGGGTTCTGTTTTGGTACTCGCGTTGGATAGGGTGCGGCAATGACGCAGGAACTGCTCTCCGCACCGCTCGACGATCTGATGGCGAGAGCGCGACGGGCGCGCGACGCAGCACGCGGAACGCGTATCACGTACTCGCCGAAGGTGTTCATTCCGCTCACAATGCTGTGCCGCGATAAGTGCGGCTACTGCACCTTTGCGCAGCCGCCGGCGCGGCTGCAGTCGCCGTACCTTTCGCCCGAGCAGGTGTTGAAGATTGCGAAGGATGGCGCCCGAATGGGCTGCCACGAAGCGCTCTTCACGCTGGGCGAGGCGCCCGAAGAGCGTTACGAGGTGGCCCGCGCGTGGCTGCGCGAGAACGGCTACGACAGCACCGTCCACTACGTGCACGCAATGGCCAAGATGGTGCTTGACGAGACGGGACTGTTGCCGCACGCGAACGCTGGCGCGCTCGACGAAGGGCAACTGCGCTTGCTCGCCGAGGTTTCGCCCAGCCAGGGGATGATGATCGAGACGCTGCGCGGCGACCTGCCGTGCCATCGCGGCGCGCCGGACAAGACACCCGAGCGACGCCTCGCGACGTTGGCCGCAGCCGGTCGTGCCGGCGTGCCATTTACGACGGGAATCTTGGTGGGCATTGGCGAAACACGGGCCGACCGGATTGCGGCCTTGGAGGCGATCGTCGCCTCGCACCTCGAGTTCGGGCACGTGCAAGAAGTAATCGTGCAAAACTTCTTGCCCAAGCCCGGCACGGGCATGCAGCACGAGGCGCCGTGCCCGCAGGACGAGTTCCTGTGGTCGATTGCCGTCGCCCGACTGATGCTGCCGGCCGACATTCATCTCCAGGCGCCGCCAAACCTCAGCGACGACTTCGGCGTGCTGCTGGATGCCGGCATCGATGATTGGGGCGGCGTCTCGCCCGTCACGCTGGACCATGTCAACCCCGAGCGGCCGTGGCCGGGCCTCGACCGGTTGCGCGAGGTGACGGAGGCTCACGGTTTCGCGCTCGCCCCGCGCCTGACCATTTACCCCGAGTTCGTACACAAGCCCGAGCGGTGGTTGCACCAGTCACTGCGCTTCCGCGTGATGGACAGAAGCGACGCGGAGGGATTGGCCCGCGACGACCCGGGCGCCATCTGGCCGGAGAAGGTAACCGCCGCCGATGTCGTGCTGGACGGTGCCGAAGTCGTACTGGTTGGGCACCGCAGTACGCAGTGGTACTCGGGGGCAACCAACCCGCCGCCAGTGCTGTTGCCCTCACCGCGCGCCGGGCGTGCAAGCGGTGCGATCGCGGAGGTGTTGGCCGGTGTTGCGGCCGGTCAGGAAATCGGCCACGACCAGATCGTCACGCTGTTCCGCGCCCGTGGGCAGGAGGTGGTGGCGATTGCGGAGGTGGCCGACCAGTTGCGCCATGAGGCAGTCGGTGACGCCATCACGTGGGTGCACAACCGCAACATCAATTACACCAATGTCTGCACGTTCAAGTGCAAGTTCTGCGGCTTCTCCAAGGGTCCGCTCAGCCTCAACCTGCGTGGCACGCCGTACCTGCTGACGCTGGACGACATTGCGCAACGCGCCGCAGAGGCATGGGAGTTGGGCGCCACGGAGGTGACCCTGCAGGGTGGAATCCACCCCAGTTTCGACGGCAACTATTACATCGACGTCACCCATGCGGTGAAGAGCGCGGTGCCCGACATGCATGTGCACGGCTTCACTGCGTTGGAGGTCACGGAAGGCGCCAAACGCCTGGGCGAAGATCTGCACACGTACCTGGGTCGGCTGAAGGAGGCAGGTCTTGCCTCGCTACCCGGTACCGCGGCCGAGATATTGGATGACGACGTCCGCGCCATTCTCTGCCCCGACAAGATCACCACTGACGAGTGGTTGGATTGCCATGCGGCGGCGCACGAGATCGGCCTGGCGTCCAACATCACCATCATGTTCGGGTCCATCGAGCACCCGGAGTCGTGGGCGAAGCATATGGTTCGTACTCGTGAGCTGCAGAAGGTCACCGGCGGCTTCACCGAGTTTGTGGGTCTACCCTTCGTGCATATGGCCTCGCCGATCTACCTGCAGCACGCCGCTCGCCGCGGCCCCACCTTCCGCGAGAACTTGCTGATGCACGCGGTCGCGCGCATCACGTACCGCGGGCTCATCGACAACATTCAGCTGTCGTGGGTGAAGATGGGTGCGGCAGGTGCGGTGCAGTTGCTGCAGGCAGGTTGCAACGATCTGGGCGGCACCCTGATGGACGAGAACATCTCTCGCGCAGCCGGAGCGGCGCACGGCCAGGGAATGACCGAGGCCACCTTCACCGACATGGTGGCGCCGCTGGGCCGCCGTCTGCAGCAGCGCACCACTACCTACGGCCGTGTCGACGCAGTCCACTGACAGCACGGTCACCATCACATGCCGGTGGTGGCCGCGCCGCGTACGGCTGGACGACGTCGCTCGCGGTGTCGGTTACGAGTTTTCGTTGCCCTCAAGGGTGTGGGCCGCGGCGGATGTCGACGACGTCGTCGGCGTGATCTCGGCTGGTGAGGCCGCCGCCGAAGCTGGTGAGTGGGTGGTCGGTTTCGTCACGTACGAGGCGGCACGCGCGTTCGATTCCGCGTTCCCGATTGCTACAGCGGGCGGCACGCTGCCGCTGGCCTGGTTCTGTTCGTTCGCATCGCGTCGGGAAGTGCCGTTGGTGGAGGCGCCAACCGGTGGGCCGTTTGTCGACGGGGTGGTACGCACGCATGGCAGCCGCTGGTACCGAGACGGCGTGCAACACGTGCGCGAGTTGATTGGGGCCGGCGGCGTCTACCAGGTCAACCTCACCGATCGGGTACGTGCCCGGTTGGTCGCCGATCCGTTCGACCTCTATCGCTCGATGGTCTCCACCCAGGGTGGCTCGTTCAACGCGTTTCTCGATCTCGGTGAAGCAGTTGTGGCCAGCGCCTCGCCCGAGCTGTTCTTGGAAATCGACGGTGCCGCGGTGACGGCGCGTCCGATGAAAGGCACACGACGTCGCCATGGCCGACCCGCGGCGGACTTGATGATGGCGCAAGAGTTGCGCTTGTCCGAGAAGGACCGAGCGGAGAACGTGATGATCGTCGACCTTCTACGCAACGACCTTTCGCGTCTGTCGTCGCCCGGCGGCGTGACCGTGCCCGAGTTGTTTCGGGTGGAGCGCTACGAGACGGTGTGGCAACTGACCTCGACCGTGCGGGCCACACTGCGGCCGGAGGTTCGGTTGGCGGACGTGTTCCGTTCGACGTTTCCGTGCGGCTCGATCACGGGTGCGCCGAAGGTGGCCGCGATGCACGCGATCGCTCGCTTAGAGCCATCACCGCGCGGCCTCTACTGCGGAGCAATCGGGGTGATCTCGCCGTCGGTCGAGGGCGTTCGACCGTCGTCTACTTGGAGTGTCGCCATCCGGACCGCGGTGATTGACGCGGCCGATGGCCGCGTGGAGTTCGCGTCCGGCGGCGGCATCACGTACGACTCTGTGTCGGCCGACGAGGACGACGAATTGGAATCGAAGGTCGCAGTTCTCCGTTTGGCACGGCCAGCGTTCGAACTGTTCGAAACGCTGCGCTTCGACGCCGACGGCGCGCACAATCTGCACCGACATCTGCGCCGTTTGGAAGCCTCCGCTGAGTATTTCGGCTTTCCATCCGATCTATCTCGAGTCTCGGCCGACGTGGAGGCCCTCTCACGGCCAGACTGTGCTCGCCGATTGCGCATTGTGCTTGATCGACGCGGCCGCCACCGCCTGGAGGTCGTGGCCTTGGACGACGCTCCGCCGTTTGTTCGGCTCGCTGTGTCGACGGCGACAGTTCGCAGTGACGACCCGTTCATGTGTCACAAGACGACGCGCCGCGCTGTGTACGAGCGGGCGCGGTCGGCTCACCCACGCGCCGACGACGTGGTGCTGGTGAACGAGCGTGCAGAAGTGGTGGAGACCACCATCGCCAACCTCCTCTACCGTCTCGGTGACCAATGGTTCACGCCGCCGCTGGCAAGTGGCGGCCTGGCAGGTATTGGCCGCGAGGTTGCGGTGGAGTCAGGCGACGTCCGCGAGCGGGTACTGCTCGTGGCCGATTTGGCTGGGTGCGATGAGCTATCGGTAGTCAACTCGCTGCGCGGGCGCCGGGCAGCAGTGATACTGGCGTCATGACTCCGGACCGGTTCCTCGCCGCCCTCACGGGGTCCGACGAGGTGTTGTTGATGGGGGTCGTCAATGTCACTCCGGACTCCTTCTCCGACGGCGGCCGTTACTACGAGCTCGACACGGCCGTCGCCCATGCGCTGCGGCTGGTGCAAGAGGGTGCCGACATCGTTGACGTCGGCGGCGAAAGCACGCGCCCCGGCGCGAAACCAGTGGGGTTGGAAGAGGAGCTGCGCCGCGTGCTCCCGGTCGTACGCGACCTGGCCGCTGCAGGCATTGCGGTCAGCGTTGACACCCGCCACGCTGCAGTCGCGGAATCAGCGGTGGCAGCAGGCGCGTGTCTGGTGAACGACGTATCTGGTCTGCGCGACCCGGAGATGCGTGCGGTCGCTGCACGTCACGGAGTGCCAGCAGTCGCAATGCACATGCCCATCGATGACCCGACGCTGATGCAGCAGCACACCGACTACGCCGACGTTGTCGACGAGGTAGTCAGGTTCCTTCGAGATCACGCTGCGATCGCGCTCCGAGAAGGCGTACCAATGGTGATCATCGACCCAGGAATCGGCTTTGGCAAGACGGTCGAGCAGAACATCCAACTCGTTCGTCGGCTCGATGTGGTGGTCTCGCTCGGCCACCCCGTCCTCGTTGGCGCCTCGCGCAAGCGCTTCATTGGTGTGCTGACCGGCACCGAACGGCCGGAGGATCGGGTCGCAGGCACGTTGGCCGTGCACCTGGCGAGTGTCCAGCGCGGCGCTCGGCTGATCCGTGCACACGATGTCGCCGCCCATCGCCAAGCGCTGGCGATGTGGCGCCACGTCGCCGACTGAGCGAACGGACGGATTGCTCTTCGTTCAGATGAACGGGATCGGGTCGGTGGTGGCGGACGAGGTGCCTTCCAGTACGAAGAGCCCCCAGTTGATCAGAGGTGAGACTGCGCCCACAGGGATCGTGATCGTGACTGTCACGTTGAGGGTGTCGCCAGGATGCATCAGGCCGAACGAACAGATCCAGCTGCCAACCTCGCACACGACGCCGACTTCCGAGGAGGTGACGCCGAAGTCGGGCGGCAACAGGAATTTGACTTTCGTGTTGGCGATGTCGGAGGGGCCCGTGTTGGCGATGCTGAGCTGTACAAGGGCACCACCGCCTGCTGTGCCGACGCCAATCGGGGTCGCAGTCATGTCCAGGTTTTGAACCAGGTAGGTGGTTGTCGTATTGAGTGCTTCTGTCGTCGTTGGAGCTGCGGTGACGGGTGCCTGTATCTGTGCGGGACTGACCACGGCAAGAGCAGGACGTGTCGGCATCACGGTGGTCTCGACGCTGGTCGACGTGGTGGTGGTACTCGCGGCGGTGGTTGTTGACGCGGTGGCGGTAAGGGGTGCACTGGTTGAAGGGGTGGTGGTGCTGATGGTCGTGACCGCCGCGAATGCAACCGGGGTGACGCTGTCGTTGCCGCGCGCCGCGAGGATGACACCGCCGATCACCACAGATGCAGCAACCGCTGAACCGCTCAGAATGCGGGCAACGCGACTGCGGGATCGTGCTCCCGAAGAGCGCTGTGTTGCGCCGGCGCTCTTGTGGAGCTCGTCGAGGTACGTCGCTGCAGGTACGCCGAGGAACGCGAAGATCAGCAACACGCGCAGGCGTTCATTCGTTGGCCGAAGCTCTTCGAGCGTGATGCGGCACGGTTCGCACGTGGTGAGATGTGCGTCGACGGCGGAACGCTCGCGTGCTGGCATGCTGTCGCGAATGTAGGCGCCGAACGTCGCACTGAAAGTGCGGCATTCGCGGTCGGGTTGCGCGCCCACGTGTGCCTGCAGGTAGGCCTGGCGAAGGCCTTCCCGTGCTCGATAGGCCAGCGCCGCAACGCTGTTCGGAGCCAAACCGAGCAGCGGCGCGACGTCCGCAGGGCTGCGACCCTCGACCTCGGTGTGCCACAGAATCAGCTGCCACCGTTCGGGCAGCGACTCGAAGGCTTCGCGTGCGATACGTGCCTCGGCGTCGCGGTCCGCGGCGTCGGCGGAGGCGATGTCGGCGATGTCGCAGATCAGGTCAGAAGGGCTCTCACGAGTGCGGCGGGTTCGCTCATAGACGGTGTTTCTCACGACCGTCATCAGATACGGCCGAAAGGATTCCGTCGGGCCTTTGCCGCCCCGCAGCACGTTGAGCACGCGTGCAAAGCTTTCGCTGACGACGTCGTCCGCATCGCTACCCGAGCGAGTGAGACAGCGTGCGGCGGCCAGCGCCGACGAGCGATGCCGTTCGTAAAGGGTGGCGTACGCGTGGCTGTCACCACCGCGGGATCGGGCGATGAGCAACTCGTCGCTGTCGATGTGTTCGTTCAGAATTACGGCAGCCACAGGTTCCCTCGTTTGATGAACGTGCGCCAGTTCATCGGCATCGTGTGCCGATTACTTGATGGCGCGCCAACGGTGTGTGCCGGACGGCGCCACGCGCGCCGTCCGGACATCTTGTCAACCGACGTCGGCGGTGCGTCGGCGGCGACCGAGCGCCAGCATCAGCAGGCCCAACGCCAGCGAGCAGGCGGCGAGCATCAGTAAGCGTCCAGCGTCGGTGCCGGTGACAGGCAACGGCCCGGGCGCAGTTGCCGGCGATGGTGCCGACGGCGGCGTCGTCACTGTCGTCGTCGACACGGTTGTGGGTGTCGTGCCGGGCGCTGTCGTGCCCGGGGCAGTCGTGGGAGTAGTCGCGGTGGGCGCGGTCGTGGTCGGGACGGTCGTGGTCGGGATGGTCGTGGTCGGGACGGTCGCGGTCGGTGGTGGAGGAATCGTTGCCGTGGCGACAGTTGACTGATCGTTCGCTGAGTTCCGGTCGGTCGGGCTGGCGATGGTTGCCGTGTTGGAAATCGAGGCGGGTGCGCCGGCAACAACGATGCCAGTGATGGTGATGACAGGGAGCGCCGTGTTTGACGCCACCAAAGTGGTGCGGCTGCAGGTGAATGTCTGAGCGGAAAGCGTGCACGCCCAGCCAGTGCCGCTGGCGGTGCCGGGGGTGAGCGACGTGGGCAGTGTGTCAGTGACGACAATCGAGTTGGTTGTCAGCGGATCGTTGTTGCCGTTGCTCACAGTGACGGAGTAGGTGATAACGCTTCCCTCGGCCGCGCCGGTGTTGCCGGTATCGGTCTTGACGATTGACAGGTCAGCCGGTTGGTGCACGATCACCTGCGGCCGTGACGACAGCAGGGTGCCCGGTTGTTGGTCGGAAGTGACTCCGGCCTGGTTGGCGACAACACCTAGGTGAGTCGCGGCAAGCGGGGCCCGCACGGTGACGCCCACGGTGAGGGGTTGTGCGGCGATCGGGTAGAGCCCGTCAGTGGTGACGCTGAACGGGTCGTCGTATGAAGGCCGGAATCGAAGCCCGGTGACATTCGTGCATGGTGCTGAGACCCAGACAGCGGTGGCGATGGTGGGCGTGACCGTGCAGGTGTAACTGATAGCGATCGGCTGGCTGCCTACCGTCGTCGAGACGAAGGTGGGGGCGACGGTGCCGATCGCGGCCCCGGTTGCCGGGTTGCGCCCCATGAAGTCGTACACGTAGGCGTTCGTGAGATCTGCGGTGGAGCTGGCCAGGTGATTGATGGAGAGGGTGTAGGAGATCGTGTCGCCGGCGATGACATCGGTGATGCCCCCGTTGACCGTCTTGGAGAGGTTCAGCGAGGGCGAGCTGATGACATCCAGGATGGCTCCGGTCGACCCCTGATGGGTCGGCGTGTCGATGTAAGCGAGCGATTCGCCGGCACCGTCGACCGCTCCAAACGCGGGGTAGTTCGCAGGTGCGCCGAGATCATTGAGCAGCACGGCGGTGAGGAGCTGGTCGGTGGAGGTTCCCAGTCGGACCCGGGCTGCGAACTTGATGTCGAACAACACAGCACCAACGCCGGAGGTGCTGGTGGCATCGACGGCATCGCCAGTAGCGACACACCGAACGAGACGAGTGGCTGCCGTGTACGAACAGGTGACCGGTAGGTTGGCCAGCGGGGCGTTGGCGTCCTTCGGGCTCGAGATCACCCGGAAGTCGCTGCCCGACATTGCGTTCGGGACGAAGTCGAGGTCGAGTGGCAACGTCATCTCCATCGTCCAGTTGTGGGCGCCGAAGTTCCCCAGGAATGGTGCATCTTGACTGTTCATTCGAATCACGGTCTGATTGCCGGCAACCACTGAGGAGGGTGCGGCCGAAACCTGCTGCGCGATGTCGTTTCGGTTGAGGATGCTGGCTCCGCGCGTGGCGGTCTGGTCAGCGGTTGCCAGGGTCAGGTTCGATCCGGTGCCGAATGCCGAGTTTGTCACCAGGGCAATTCCGCCGGGCGTCGGAATCTGACCGGCGCGAACGAGTACGGGCACGAGCAGTGTGGTGACCAACGTGTCGGTGAGCGGGTTGGTGTACAACACGCAAGAGATGTTCGTCAGCGGCGGCAACACGATCGTCCACATCGGATCGTTCGGTGGGGTGGACAATGCGCATGTCGGGTCACTCGCGTAGAGAACGGTCCAGCCGGACGGAGTGGCGGGAGCAGCGCGAAGTTGCAACTCGGCGGGCAGTCGGTCGATCACGTATGCATCAGCGACCGGGGCAGTCGAGTTGAAGCGGATGATGTAGTCGTTCGATTGTCCCTGCGGAAGGATTGTGCAGCGCGAGTCGCCCGTCACTGCTTGGCCGGGCTGATAGGGAGCTGCGTTTGACGTGCAGTCGCCAGACGAGTTGTTGAAGGACTTGGTGAATGTCAGCGACGCCATGCCCTCGATGGCGAACGCTGCGGACTTCACGACCGGCGAGACGATTGCGTCCCATGCCGGATCACGGTTCAACGAGAAGCTGTTAGTGATCGTGGTCGCGGCGACGGGCAGTGGGACCCAGACAGTGACGCGGAAGCCGCGGCGGTTGACACTGACCGGATACTCGGGTGTGCAGCCGGTGAGCGCCGTCTCGGGGAGCATTGATGTGCCCTGCGAGATTGCGCCGGAGCCGCTGTTCGAGGTGCAGATTGAGGGCCAGATGAAAACCGGCACCGTGACGTTCTGGTTGGCGGGGGTGAAGAGGGTGCCGGCGGCCGGGAAGGCGCTGATGTCCAGACCGTTGGCGGGGTGCGGCGCGGGCACGACGGGTGTCGTCGTTATCGGTCCAATTCGGGTGATAGACGAGAGGTACGAGCCTGCCGGCATGGTGTCGATCAGATCGCCCACGATCGGGACGCACGAGGTGTTCGGGCACGGCGAGGCCAACTCGATGTTCCAAGACAGCTCGTAGCCGTCGGTGTTGTTCACTGTCGGCGGGCCGAGGGCAGGCACGATGGTAGTAGCGGTCTTGGACACGTTGCCCGGGTTGACTCCGTTCGACGCGTAGTTCGTGACGGCTATCGGGGTGGCGGCCAGGCTGCCGTTGTCGCCGGTCAACGTTGCGGCAATGTTCAGCAGTGCACCGTTTGGGTTGACGCCGTTGTTGCTGCACAGGTTGACGAAGACCGATCCGACGGTTCCGGCTGGCACGTCGGGACCGCCAATGGGCAGCTCGATCGTGGAGTCCGGTGCCGAATACTGTGTTGCCCAGTTCTCGGTTGCGACGTTGTTGGTCGGCGGTCCGCTGAATGGCAGACCGATCACTCGCCCTGAGGCGGGAACCTCGTTCGACCAGTCTTGGGCGGGCAGGGTCATCTTGATCTTGGCGTTCGCCAGGTCCTCGCCACCGATGCTGTACGACACCTGCACCGTGACACAGCCACCTGCGCGCAGCGTGCTGACGGGTACGCCCGGGTCGGCGTTGCCGGTGATCGCCAGGCCCACCGACAGTGCGGGGGCGGCAAGCGCCCGGGTGGGTGTGATCCCGACTGCCGCTGCGAGAGCAGCCACGGCGGCGAGCGCCGCAGCGAGCCCAGATGGCGATCGCCACCATCCGCTTGCGGAGTGAGTTGTGCCATTCGATGTGCGGTTGGTGGTGCGCGTGCGTGACCCGATCATGTCTGTCTCCCGTTGCTGTGTCGACCCGCCGTGGCGAGCCGCCGGTGCGTGGTCCGGCAGAGCTAGGAGTTACGAAAGTGGCGCATATGACGCCGACAGCGACATTTGTGTATCGGGCCTTCTCCGTGCTCACCCGGTCACTGGGTAGGCCCGCTGGGCGCACCCTCAGGGTGAGCGCCTAGCCGGGCTGTGGCAGAGATCAGTCGGGCAACGGCACCGGGTCACCGGGAGTCGGCATCGGCGGGTCACCCGGCATCGGCGTGGGGACTGGCTCATCCGGCAGGTCCGGGAACACCTTGGTCGGCGGGGCGGGAGGGATCGGTTCCATCGGAGTCATGTTCTTTCCCTACCCCAGCGCCACCGACTGCAAACTCATGGTCGGGGTGCATCGCGCATTCCACGGTGCGACCCGGCTGCTACTTCTGGTTCCGGGGAGAGGGCTCGAACCCCTATATGCGGGACCAAAACCCGCTGTCCTACCATTGAACGACCCCGGAATGGATCGGCCCCGAGGCTAGCGGACGACATGCAATCCGCGGTCGGGGTTTGGTCGCGGGGCGCGCGCCGATAGCGTCCCACGAGCTATGGGTTCACTTATCAAGAAGCGCCGCAAGCGCATGCGCAAGAAGAAGCACAAGAAGATGCTCCGCCGTACGCGGCACGCGCGCCAGCGCGGCAAGGGCTGACTTCAGCTTCTTTTTGCAACCACAACCAAATTCTGTTCATCGACCGTCGGCAGCACGCTGTTGGCGGTCGGTGCGCGTTTGCACCACCATCGCCTCCGGCAGCGCCGTAGCGATGGAGTGGTGACCCACGAGAAACCACGTCGCACCGCTGCCCGCCAGCGTGGGTGCGACACCGGCAGCTTCGTGAATTCGGTCGCGCCATTCGGCCAGCCGTGGCTCTACCAGCAACGCTGCAAGCTCCAGGTCGTTGACGCCGCTGGCCCGCGGGCCGCCGAGTTCGTCCCACGCCCGATATACCGCGGGGGTACTGACCCCCAACGGCGGGACTATGAGAGTGATGTCGAGCGGTGTGAAGTCCAACGGTTCCACGATCTCGCCGATGCCGCTGACCCGGGCGCGGCCGCCGGCCAGGCAGAAGCTGACGTCGGCACCTAGCTGTGCAGCTGCGACCACGTCGGAGTAACCAGCCCAGCGCAGCACTGCGGCCGCGTCGCTGCTGCCGCCGCCCAGCCCGCCGCCATGCGGGATCGACTTGTGCAGGTGCACTGCCGCCACACGGTTGACAAGTCGGAGCGCCTTTGCCACCAGGTTGCTCTCGTCCAACGGCATGCCAGCGGCGTACGGGCCGTCGGCACTGAGGCCACCGGCGCCGGGCGTGATCGTGAGGGTGTCGGCCCACTCGAGCGTCACCATCTCGGCGTCGATCAAGTGCAGCCCGTCGTCGCGCACCCCGGTAATCCGCAGCGACAGCGTCAGCTTCGCTGGCGCCCGCACCGTGACCGTGGCCGTCATTGGGCGGCGCGCCAGGCTGTGGCTAACCGTCCCCACTCGAACACGTCGAGCTCTTCGGGGCGGCGCTGGCTGTCGATGCCCGCAGTGTCGAAGACTTCGGGGGTGACCACGTCGGCCAGCGAACGACGCAGCATTTTGCGACGTTGCCCGAACCCCGTCCGAACGAGGTGGAACAGATCGGCAGGGGGGACGTCGACTGCTGGCTGTGGAAGTCGACGAATGTCGGCCAACGCAGATTCAACATTGGGCCGCGGTACGAACACGCTGGCCGGCACGTAGCCGGCGATGCGGGCAGTCGCCCAATAGGAGATCTTGACCGTGACCGAGCCGTACTGCGGCGTGCGCGGCGACGCACAGAACCGTTCGGCGGCCTCACGCTGCACCATTACCAGCATCCGCTCGATCTGCGGCACGTCGTCGAGCAGGTCGCAGATCAGCGGGGTCGCCACGTTGTATGGCAGGTTGGCGACCAGCACCCAGCCAGGCTCTTCGCCGAGCAGCGCCGACCAATCGGCCTCCATCGCATCGGCCTCGACCACAGTGATGTTGGGATACGGCTCGGCGATCTCTCGCAAGAGCGGCACGACCCCGCGATCGACCTCAACGGCCAGAATTTGGGCCCCCGTTTCGGCCAGCGCCAGGGTCAACGACCCCAAGCCGGCCCCCACCTCCACTACGCGAGAACCGGGGTCGATCTCGGCCATGCGGGCGATGCGGCGCACAGTGTTCGCGTCGGCCACGAAGTTCTGCCCTAGATCGCGACGCGGGCTGAGCCCGCCACGCGCCAGCAGCTCGCCGATTGCGGCCCGGTTGTGCACTGCGACTACCAGCTCACGTGGACGGGCAACGGTGCATCGGCGAGGTCGCCAATCTCACCAAAGACGTCCGTGTGCAGCACGATGTCGGCGCCTGCTGGCATCGCCATTCCCAACGTGTTGGTGCAGGTGGTGCTCTGGCCGTTGTCGATGTTCTCTACGGTCAGCAACGCGCCGTCGGGTGCCAGCAACGTGGTGCACTGGCGGCTGCCTGCGGAGTAGCGATGAAAGCTGGCCTTGGCCGTCACCTCATTGGCTCCGGTCGGCGGCGGAACGGCGACCACGACTGCGGCAGGCGGCACCGGAACCTCATCGCCGCCGACGAACAATGGCGGCTCGGGCGCGTATGCCGTCGTGCTGGGTGCGTCGTTGGCACCGCTCTTGATATCCACACCCGCAGCTCCGACATTCGGGGAGCCACTGGTTGCTGCGGACTCGCGGTTGAACACCCAGAGAGCGGGGAGAGCCACCAACGTAAAGACGGAGGCGACAACTACGCGACGACGGTCGTGATCGATCATGAGTGTGCTGGGGTGAGTGCCGACATGCGTCGACCGATCACTTCGGGAAAATGCTACGGACGTAACGCCGGGAACGCAAGGCGGGCGTTGGTCGCTGTTGCCTGACGAACGCTTTCCGTGGTTGCTTCGCGGAGGGTTGCGAGGGCCTCAACCACGTGCGTAACGAATGCAGGTTGGTTCGTGCGGCCGCGGTGCGGGACCGGTGCGAGAAACGGACTGTCGGTCTCCGCCAGCATCCTGTCCTGAGGGCACATGCGCGCGGCTGCGTGAACGTCGGTTGCGGTCTTGAACGTGACGATGCCGCTGAAACTCAAGTATGCGCCGAGATCAAGACACCGTTGGGCTTCTTCCGGGCCGCCGGTGAAGCAGTGGAAGATGGTCTGCTCGGGTACGCCCTCGGCGGCGAACACGTCGAACGTGTCGGCCCACGCATCGCGTGTGTGCACGATCAGCGGCAACTTTCGCTCGTGGGCCAATTGGATTTGGGCGGCGAACGCTGTCCGTTGCACGTCTCGCGGAGAGTGGTCGTAGTAATAGTCCAGTCCGCACTCGCCGATGGCGATCACCTGCGGGTCGTCGAGAAAGCCGAGAATGCTGTCCACCCCGTGCGTCGCCTCGTGTGGGTGCAGCCCAGCGGTCGCATAGATGCCGTCGTACTCGCGAGCCGTCTCAATGGCGCTGGCCGTCGTCGCCGCGTCACACCCGACCGTGACCATCCTCGTGATCCCAGCGGCATGAGCAGCCGCAATCACATCCGCCTGTGCCACCCCACGAGTGTCGTAGAGATGACAGTGCGTATCGATGTATCCACCGTCGTCGACGTCCACGGCGCGAACGCTAGCGGCGCGGGAAGAGGGGTTCGCCTTTGGTGACGGTGAGGCCACCGGGGTAACCGCCCCATTCGGCGTTGACTGGGAGGCGTTGGTCGCTGACCTGGCCGGGCAGGCCTAAGCGATCCCAGACGGCCTGGCAGGTGTCGGGCACGGCGGGGCTGGCGAGCACGGCCACGATGCGAAGTGCTTCCAAGGCGTCACCCATCACGGCGTCGACCGCCGAGCCGGCTTCGACCTTCCACGGTTCGTTTGCTTCGAGGTACGCATTGGTCGCACGAATCAGGCTCCAGGTCGCGTCGAGAGCCTTCGACGGCTGCATCGCTGCCCACCCGTCGATTGTTCCGGCGAGCGCAGCCGCGGCGGCAGCGGCGAGCGGTGAATCGGCGCGTGGAGCGGGGCCAACCCCATCGCACTTCTTGCCCACGACAGTGGCGACGCGCGACAGCAGGTTGCCCAGGTTGTTGGCCAGGTCGCTGTTGTAACGGGCGATCAGGCCTTCGTAGGTGAAGTCGCCATCCTGCCCGTACGCGGTTTCGGCGAGCACGTAGTAGCGGAAGCCATCGACGCCGATGTCGTCGATGAGGTCCAGCGGGTTGACCACGTTGCCGCTGGTCTTGCTCATCTTCTCGCCACCGACCAGCAGCCAGCCGCCAACGGCCCAACCTGTAGGCGGCTCGATGCCGGCGCTCATCAGCATTGCGGGCCAATACACGCAGTGGTGGCGGAGAATGTCCTTGCCGATGAGGTGGCGGCCGGGCCACCACTTGTCGAATTCGGCCGCCTTCGCTGGGTCGCCGGAGCCGAAGCCGATAGCGGTGATGTAGTTGGCCAGCGCATCGAACCACACGTACGCGACGTGCTTCGCATCCCACGGCAGCGGGATGCCCCACTTCAGGCTGGTGCGGCTGACGCTGAAGTCGCGCAGGCCGCCCTTGATGAGGCCGAGCGCCTCGTTGCCCCGAAACTCTGGCTGAATGGCACCGGGGTGAGCGGCGTACCAGGCCAGCAGGCGGTCCTGGAAGCGGCTGAGGCGGAAGAAGTAGTTCTCCTCCTCGTAGTACTCCACCGGCCGCTTGTGGATCTTGCACAAGTCGCCTGGGTCCAGTTCGTCGTCGGTGTAGTACTCCTCGCACGCGACGCAGTACTTGCCCTTGTAGACGTCGAGTTCTATATCACCGGCGTCGTAACAGCGCTGCAGGAGCTCGGCCACGCCCAGCTTGTGGCGTGCTTCGGTGGTGCGGATGAAATCGTCGTTGGTGATGTTCAGCCGTCGCCAGGCATCGGCGTACAGCGGGGCAATTCCGTCGACGAAGTCCTGCGGGCTTTGGCCGGCTGCCTCGGCGTAGTCCTGCACCTTCTGGCCGTGCTCGTCGGTGCCGGTGAGGAAGTGGACGTCGTCGCCCAACAGACGATGCCAGCGGGCGAGGGCATCGCCGATGATGGTGGTGTACGCATGGCCCAGGTGGGGCTTTGCGGTGACGTAGTAGATGGGTGTGGTGAGGTAATAGCGAGACATGAGAGGGGTCCTTTCAGGGAATGGCGAACAACGGCTAGGTCAGGAGCCGGTGCACATTCGACGCTGGGAGGACTGATTCGTCATGACCGTCAGCCTACGCCCGCCTCGCTAGCGCCCGTCAACCGGATTCGTCGACACGTGGGCCGACCGCCCACAATGACGGGGTGAGTGAGTTCGATGATGCAACGCACGTAGATCCCGACGGGGCCGGGCAGATCC
Source organism: Ilumatobacteraceae bacterium (assembly GCA_043786575.1). Classification (GTDB taxonomy): domain Bacteria; phylum Actinomycetota; class Acidimicrobiia; order Acidimicrobiales; family Ilumatobacteraceae; genus UBA668. The sequence continues at coordinate 12,093 of JAYVVY010000381.1, read as the reverse complement.
ACGCCGGTTGGGACATCAACGGCAACGCCAACGGTGGGTACCTGCTGGCGCTTGCGGCGCGGCACATGGTGGCGGTCAGCGGCCGCCCGCACCCGGTGTCGGTGACGGCCCACTACCTCTCGCCGGGTAAGCCGGGGCAGGTTCAGGTAGATGCGACCGTGGTGAAGGCCGGGCGCCGGTTCGTAACCGTCAGTGGCCAGATGCACTCCGATGGGAAGCCGCTGCTGCAGATGGTGGGAGCGTTCGGCGACCTCCCCGTTTCTCGTTCGGACTACGAACATCTTTCGTCGGGACCGCCCTCACTTCCTGCTCCTGAGGACTGTGTGCCGCGCAGCCGCCGCCAGGGCACGGTGGACGTGGCGATGATGGATCGGCTCGACGTCCGCATCCACCCCGACCATGCCGGCTGGGTGGAGAACAACCGCAACGGCGTGGCTGAGATGGCCGGCTGGTTCGGCTTCGCCGACGGTCGTCCTATCGACACGCTCGCGCTGCTGATGGTGTGCGATGCGTTTCCACCGGCCGTCTTCCACCTCGACATGCCGCCCGGCTGGGTGCCGACCGTCGAGCTGACGGTGCATGTACGCGGCGTGCCCGCGCCCGGCCCGGTGTCGTGCGTTTTCCGCAGCCAGTTCGTGCAGGGCGGCTTCTTCAACGAAGACGGCGAGGTATGGGACAGCGCCGGTCGCCTGGTCGCGCAATCCCGCCAACTCGGCCTCACCCCACTGTCGTAGGGTTTAGCGGTGGCGAGCCCAGCGGATGCCGCTGGCGAAGCCGCCGGCAGCGAGGCCGACGGCACCGGCTGCCTGTGTGCTGCGGCGGATGACTGCCTTGGTCCGCTTGCTGAACACGACGACTGGCCAGCCGCGTTGGCCGGCGACGCGCTCTAGCTTGGCGTCGGCATTGACCGCCACCGGGTGCCCGACGGCCTCCAGCATGGGCAGGTCGCTGGCGCTGTCGCTGTACGCCCAGCACTGGTCAAGGTCCAGGCCTTCCCAGCGGGCGAGTTCCTCGATGGCCTCCACCTTGCCGGGGCCGTAGCAGAACGGGCCGGCGAGCTCGCCGGTATACACACCGTCGACAATCGCGCTGCGCGTGCCGATGCCGGCGGTCATGCCCAGTGCCTTCGCCAACGGCTCGACCAGCTCGATGGGCGATGCGGAGATGATGTACGTGGCGCGGCCGGCGTGACGATGCTGCTCGAGCAGCCGCATTGCTTCGGGGCGCACCATTGCCATCAGCTTGGGCACGATGTCGGCGTTGAGCGCGACTAGATCGTCCAGTCGAACGCCCTTGACCGCGCCCAGGATGCGGTCGCGCACGCCCTCGGACGTCTGGTCGCTGGCGCCAGCGAATTTGAACGCCACCGCACCGGCGGCGTCGCGAACGAACTGATGCGTGGGCACCAGCTTGCCCCGCCACGCCGCGATGCCGAGCACGAACGCGCTGGAGCCACTGATCAGCGTGCGGTCGAGATCGAAGAAGGCAGCGCTCGGACCGGCGGAGTAAATGGGCAGGTCAGTCATCGTGGTATCCGTCGTCACCGGGGGATGGTGAGTGCAAGGTCGTAGACCCGACGCTTCGCCGCCCCGGTGTTCGCCATCACCGTAGCGATTGCCGTCCGACGATCGGCGCCACCCGCGAGTGCCATGTGTAACGCGGCCAGCACCGCTGAATCGTCGGCAGGGTCTGCCACGGGTGCGCCTTGCACCACGACCACGTACTCGCCTCGCGGGGCACGTTCGGCCAGGTGAACCGCGGCCTCCGCGAGGTTCCCGCGCCACACTTCCTCGTGCAGTTTGGTGAGCTCGCGGGTCAGCGCGATGCGCCGTTCGAGACCGCATGCGATTCCCAGGTCGGCGACCGTCCGCTCGACGCGATGCGGTGCCTCGTAGAGCACGATCGTGCGTCGCTCGGCGGCCACCTCGGCGATGCGCTCGGTGCGTTCGCGCCCGCTGCGTGGCAGGAAGCCTTCGAAGACGAAGCGGGTGCTGTCGAAACCACTGATCACCAGCGCCATCACCAATGCTGCTGGGCCGGGCACGGCGGACACCACGAACCCGGCGTCTACGGCAGCGCGAACTAGTCGAGCGCCAGGGTCGCTGATACCCGGCGTGCCCGCGTCCGTGACCACTGCGACGTCGCTGCCAGCAGCAAGTAGCCCGAGCACCTCGTCGGTGCGGGCGAGCTCGGTGTGTTCGTTGGCTACAGCCAGGCGGACCCCACTGACTCCCGCGTGCGAGAGCAGCTTGCCGCTGTGGCGCGTATCTTCACAGCAGATCAGCGCACAGCTGCGCATGGTCTCCACGGCACGTGGTGGCAGGTCGCCGAGGTTGCCGATAGGGGTGCTGACAAGAATCAACTTTCCTGTCACTCGCGCAACTCCACCTGGTCGCCAACCTTCAGGCCCCATCGTTCGAAGGCCCCGGCTTGCGCCTCCACCACCATGTTCGCTTTCCACACCGGCATTCCGACGCGGTTGCGCTGCATATGCGCCACTTTCAGTACCACCCCGTCGCCATCGAGGTACGCGACATCAATGGCGAACTTCATTCCGATCGTGTGCACGCTGCGACACTTCGACAACACCAGCGCGCCCTCGACACCGGATCGGCCCAGCAGGCCGCGTGCGCGCGAACGATGATCGTCGGCCCGCTCGGCACTGGCCAAGACGTGGCCACCGCTGACCAGCCAGCACTGGGAAGTCACCATTGCTCCAGATTGTCACGTTCGAGGCACGTGCGTGCTCGCGCGACCATCACAGCAATGGAATGTCAGGCGCAGTCACCAGCTCCGGCGGCCGCCCGCCGCGGGTGTCGTAGACGGCCTTGCCGATCACAGCAGCGAAAATGACGGCACCACCCAACACGGCGAGCGGCGCCGGGGACTCATGCAGAATGAAGTAGCCCCAGATGGGGACGAACACCATCTCGGCTTGCGCGAACACGGTCATCGGCACGGCAGGAACCTGTTTGGAGGCGGCGTTGAAGAGCAGCGTGCCGACGACGATGAAGACCGCTCCGTGCAGGAGCGCGCGGGCGATGTCGTCACCCGCTGGAACGAGCGGCTTGTCGCGAATGACGGTGACAATGCCGCAGACCACGATCATGAGCAGTCCGTAGCCGGAGAGCACCGGCGACCAGTCGCGAGTGGGGTCGGAGCGCACACTGATGGTGTAGATCGCAAACCCGACTGAGGCGAGGAGGGCTGACGCATTGCCCAGCATGTTGCCCGCGTCGATGTCGCCGAAGACGGTGAGTGCCAGGCCGACGATGCCAACCGCGATGGCGACAATGGTGGACTTCGAGAGCTTCTCACCGAGGAAGCGCGTGAACACCACTGCGACGAGCGGTGTGAGCGAGCCGAGGAACGCAGCGTTGGCAGCAGTTGTGGTGTCGACCGCGTAGACGAATGCGATTGAGGCCAAAAAAAGACCGAAGTTGGCGAGCATCATCCAACGTCCGCTGCGCCACGCCCGAACGGTCGGAAAGGGCTGGCCTTTGATGGCGGAGAGGATCTCGATGACGACGATGATGCCGATGGAACGCCAGATCAGATATTGGAACGCGTCGACGTCTTCCGACAGTCTTTTCAGGACCGCACCGAAGCTCCACACGATGCCCGATCCGATGGCCATCAGTGACGCGACAACGGGTAAGGGTGGGCGTTCCATGACTCTGTCGACATTAGCGATACGGGTGTATTGCAATCGGGCCGGATTGTTCGTGGGCGCGATTGCGCCGCTGGTGGTCTGCCCGGTGATAGCTATGGATGCTATGACCACGTCGTACCCGCCCACGCGCAGCTTCCAGCCGCGCCGTCGAGCGCTGCCGCCGGCGCGCGCGGAGCGGTACGAGCGGTTGATGGCCCAGTGGTCGTTGTCCGCCGACGATGAAATGTTGCGCTTCGACGAGCTGTTCCCGGCCACGGACGACGTGGTGCTGGACATCGGCTTTGGTGGAGGCGAAGGCCTCATCGAGTTGGCCGCGGCCAGACCACACGAAGCCATCATCGGGCTTGATGTGCACACGCCCGGCGTGGCCTTCGTGGTCGAGGCCATTGAGGACAACGCATGGCAGCACGTGCGCGTGATGGAGGGCGATGTGATGGAGCTACTGCCGCGGATACCGAACGATTCGCTCGCGGGTGTTCGGCTGTTCTTCCCCGACCCGTGGCCGAAGCAGAAGCAACGCCACCGTCGGCTGGCCCGCCCTGATGTGGTGACGCAGCTAGTGGACCGCTTGCGCGTCGGTGGCACGCTGCACGTCGCCACCGACATCGCCGACTACGCGGCCCAGACGCTGACTGTGTGTGCCGCCGAGCCGCGGCTCCGTGGGGGTGTGATAGACCGCCCCGAATGGCGCCCCGTCACGCGCTTCGAGCGGCGGGGGTTGGCGGCCGAACGGGCACCGATCGACATGATCTTCGAGCGGATGCACTGATGGGTTTTGACCGCACTCGTCTCTACTCGGCCCGCCTGCGAGTGAATGTGTGTGCCGCTGTCGGGCTGGCGGCGGGGCTCATCGCTGCACCCTTCGCGCCGTGGCAGATGTCGCTGCTGATTGGTTGGATTGGGCTCACCGCCAGCCTCCTGGCATGGATCTGGACGGAGATCATCTCCTGCGATGCAGCCACCACTCAGGCCCGATCAACCGCTGAAGACGACAGCCGAATCACCGCCGTCGTGGTGATGGTGACGGCCAGCGTGGTCAGTCTAGTCGGCGTCGGCTTCGGGCTGGCGAAGGCTCGCGATGTCGCGTTCCCGATGGAGGTCGCGCTCACCATCATCGCCGTCTTGTCGGTGGTGCTTTCGTGGTTCGTCGTCCACAGCATGTTCACACTTCGATACGCGCACCAGTACTACATCGCTCCTGTTGGCGGCATTGAGTTTCCTGGTGCCACCGTGCCCGACTACCGCGACTTCGCCTACTTCGCGTTCACCATCGGCATGTCGTTCGCAGTCAGCGATACCAACGTCACCAGTCAGGCAGTTCGTCGAATTGTGTTACGTCACGCGTTGGTGAGCTACCTGTTTGGCACGGTCATCGTTGGGCTCACCATCAACATCCTCGCCGGCTTCATCTAGCAGCGGTCACTACCCGGCCGATGCCACCGTCGCGCAGCAGCATGCCGGTGAGCGTGCGGTCGAGATGGTTTTGACGCCACAACAACATCTGCTGCGCCAGGGCTAGGACGACGGCGGTGTCGGTCTCCTGTGTGAGCCAGCTGGGGTCGGCGGCGAGGTTGTAACACAGCCAGTCGCCATTGCCGAACTGCACATACGCGTGCGTGTCGGTGCGCAGTACGGCAAGGTTATGACGCTCCAACCGGCGGTCCCAGTTCGGTTCGGTGACACCGCGGGGAATGACTGTGTCGCGCCAGTCCCATTCGTAATGCGCGGCCGTGCGCCACCGCTTCGGTCGCTCTCCGCACAACAGCTCGGTCAGCGGCACACCGTCGCATTGCAGCGGCACGGGCACACCAATGGCTTCGCACAGCGTGGGCATGATGTCGACGTTCTCGGTGAAGTCGGTGACAACGGTGCCATGTCCTGCGGGCTGGGCGGGGTCGCGGACGATGCCGATGATGTGGTAGCTGCTCTCGAACCAGCCGCACTTCTGCTGCAAGCCCTGGTCGCCCAACTGCTCGCCATGATCGGCGGTGATGATGATCAGGGTGTTGTCCCACTCGCCGCGAGCCTTGAGGGCGTCGCAGATGCGGCCGAGATGCGCGTCGACTTCGCTGATCATTCCGTAGTACTGCGCTTGCAGGTGTGCCAGCTGGCCGGCGTCGGTGGGTGCCTTCACCCAATGGACGCTCAGCAGCACATCGTGCAGGCGGTGACGTTGCTGGGGGACGGGAAGCGGAGGGGGGCAATCGGTTGGGTCGTACATGGTGGCGTAGTGGCCGGCCGCCGAGTACGGAGGGTGCGGGCGAATGAATGAGGTGTGCGCGAACCAGGGCTCGGTTGTATCGCGCTCCGCCAGCCATTGCAGGAACTTGTCGGTCAGGAACTGGGTGACGGAGTGCTCGGCCGGTCGCTCGTTCTCGGTCTCCAACGCGAGGTCCGGGTTGGTGAGGATGTCGCCTTCGTAGCCCAGCTCGCGCAGCCACCGCAGCCATGGCGCGTGTCGTTCGTCGAGGCAGAGCACTTCTTCGAACCCGGGTAGTACTCCCTCCCAGTTCGAAAGGCGCGGGTCGTTTGGATCGGTGATTTGGCGCGGGTCGGCGCCCTGGTCGGTGTAGCCAAACATCACCGGGTGGTAGCCGGCGCGCAGGCCGGCGCGGGCGACGTTGTCGAAGCCGAAATCAAGCGGGGTGCCGTTGGCGACGACACGGTTCGTCATCTGGTAGGTGCCGGTGTAGAGCGCCGCGCGGCCGGGAGCGCATGGCGCCGCCTGTGCATAGTGGCGGCTGAGTCGGACGCCATGGGCGGCAATCGCGTCGAGGTTCGGCGTGCGCACCAACGGATGGCCGGCGCACGACAACGAGTCGGCGCGGAACTGATCAAGCGTGACGAACAGAACGTTCGGTCGCATCAGCGGGCGAGCTCGGCGCGGAGTTGGTCGAGGCCGATGGCGCCCAGTTTGAGTGCCTTGGTGTGCCATGCCTTGAGGTCGAAGGCCTCGCCGTCGCGCGCGACCGCGTCGGCGCGGGCGGCCTCCCATTCGCGCTGGCCGATCTTGTAGCTGATGGCCTGTGCCGGCCAACCCAGGTAGCGGTCGATTTCGCTGCGCATGTAGGTCTCGGTGTTGCCGGTTTCCTTCACGCTGAACTCGAACGCGAGGTCTGGGTTCCACACTTCGCCGCCGTGGAAGGGGGTTCCGTCGTTGAGCGTGGTCCCCACCGGAATGCGATATCCGAGGTGCATGCCGATGTCGATGATGACGCGCACCGTGCGGAGGATCTGACCAGCGAGGAAACCCAAACGGTGGTCCGGGTTTTGGAACCAGCCGAACTCGTCGCAGAGTTGCTCGGCGTAGAGCGCCCAGCCCTCGCCGTGGCCGGGAATGAACGCGCTGCGCTGGATGCGCGTGAGCGACGCGGCCTGCACCTGTGCGTAGCCGCACTGCAGGTGATGGCCCGGAACCGACTCGTGATAGCAGGTCGTGACGTCGCTCCACTTCGGGAACAGCGTGCGGTCGAGGGCTGGGTACCAGGTTCGGCCCGGACGGCTGAAGTCTTCAGAGGGGCTCGTGTAGTACGCGGCAGCGGCGCTGCCGGCGGGTGGAATGCGGGCCTCGCAGCGGTCGATGACGTCGGGGATCTCGAAGTGCTCCTTGCTGCGCGCCAGCGCTTCGTCGGTCATCGCCTGCAGCCAGGCCTGGTACTCGTCTTCGGAGTGAAGTGAGCGGGCCGGTGACGGATCGCTGTCGAGTAGTTCGATCACTTCGGCGAAGGTGCCGCCGGGCAGGATCTGCTCGCAGGTCTTCGCGATCTCGGCGCGCAGGTAGTGGAAGTCGCCCCACGCCCACTCGTACATCTCCGCGGGGTCAAGATCAGCGCCCAACATCGCACGCACGCCAAGTGCGTAACGCTCAGCGCCGCATGCATCGTTGGGGTCCGCCGCCGGGGCGTACTCATCGCGGAGGTAGGCGGCGAACGAGCCAAACGCTTCGTTGGCCAGCGTCGCCGCCGCGGCCAGCTCTGCTTGCATTTCGGTCGGCACATCGCTGCGCGCCGCGGCTTCTTCGACCAGTGTGTGGAACCATTCGTTGGTGGCCCACGTGCCTACTTGGTCGGCGGCGGCCAGTGCCTGCCGTCGCGCTGCCACGAGGCCGCGAGTGCGGCCAAGGTCGTACGTCTGCTGCAGGCCTGCGAGTGCGATGGGGACGGCTTGCACGCGAGCGGCGATGTTGCCCCACGCCGCCTGGCCGTCGCGAGACATCAGGTCGAAGATGCTGCGCAGGTTGCCAGCGGGCCATGCGATCGCGCTGATTGCCCGCTGCCAGTTGCCTGCGTCGAAGTTGGCGAGCGAGGTCTCGAAGCGTTCGGTGATGAACGCTTGTGCGCGTCGGTCGTCGTCGTTGGTGACTGGCAGCGCGCGCAACTCGGCGAGTGCACCGCGCAGGTGAGCGGTGCGTTGTTCGTAGCCGGCTGGCGAGAGGTCGGTGAGCAGGTGATCGAACCCTGGGATGCCGCGACCCGTCGCCGAGTTGGGATCGAGCGCCGATTGCTCTTCGACGAAGCGGTCGGCGAACTCGAAGATGGGGGAGAGTGGTTCCTGCGACATGGCCGAAGCGTAACGCTGGCGATGAGGGGCCGGTTATCGCTTGGGGGACGCCAGTTCTTCGTAACTCAGCGGCGGCAGGTCGTGCTGGCCGGCGTCGATGAGCGCGGCGATCGTGACGGTATCGATGGGCCGACACGCCCACGCGTCGCAGCCGACGTTGATCATATGATCGTGTTGACGCCACTGCTCGTGGACGTGGCCATGCAGCAGCCAGCGGCCCTCGTCGACGGGGCGTGCCTCGGGGTAGCGGTCCTCGTCCTGGCTGTCGCCGCGGTACGGAAAGTGACAGGCGAGCACGTCGTTGCCGCCCACGTTCAACTCGATGCTGCCCTGATGGATCTCTTCGAAGCCAGCATCTTCGTAGCGTTCGATCCACTCGGCAGCCCGTGGCCCGTGGCCGTCCCAACAGCGGTCGTGGTTGCCAGCGAGCAACTGTTTGTGACCAGCGAGTTGGCGCACCAACGGCAGCGTCTCAGTGATCCGACCCATTGCAACGTCGCCCAACACCCACACCGTGTCGTCGGGCTGTACCAGCGCGTTCCATCGTTCGATCAGCGCTCGGTTCATGTGGGCCACGTCGCGGAATGGGCGACCGGAGTACTCGATGATGTTCGCGTGACCGAAGTGGAGGTCGGAGGTGAACCACGTGGCCATTACAACAGTCTGGCTGGTCGGCCGGCGGGCGGGGAGGCAGCTTCAGGTTGGGCTGCGAACCTTGCGGTCGATGAAGAGGGCGATCAGGTCTGCGACCTGGTGGCCCAGGTCGCGCTCGGCATCGAACGCGTGCGGCACGCCGTCGTAGATGTGCAGCTCAACTGCTGCACCGGCCTTCTGTAGCGCGTGATACATCGCGAAGCTGGCCTCCACGGGAACCACTTCGTCGGCATTGCCGTGGACCAGCATCGTCGGCGGGAAGTCGGCCGTCGCGTAGCTCAGCGGGCTGGCTTCGTCCTCGATCTCGCGGGTCACGTTGCCGCCCAGCAGCAGGTCGACCATGTCCTTCGGGTGCGCCACGCGCAGCTCGGTCGGCGGGTAGATGGCGACGCACGCCGCGACCTGTGTGGAGATGCCGGCGTTGCCGCCGTCGCCTTCCAGTTCGCCGTCTTTGAGCCCCGCCAGCATGAGTGCGAGGTGCGCGCCGGCGCTGTTGCCCGACACGGTGATCCTGTTCGGGTCGATGCCGTAGTGCTCGGCGTTGGCCCGTACCCAACGCAGCGCGGCCTTCACGTCGTGGATCTGCGCCGGCCAGATGGCCTCGCCGGAGAGCCGGTACTCGGAGGCAATGCACACAAACCCGAGGCGTGCCAGGAGGATGCCGTAGCCGCGCAGTTGGGTGCGGTCGCCCGTGCTCCATCCGCCGCCGTGGATGAACAAGATCGCCGTGCGGCCGGTGCCCGGCTCGGGTGGGAGGAACACATCGCAGTGCAGGTCGCGACCGCCACCGTTTCCGAAGACGACACTTTCTTCGACGCTCACGCGCCCAGGCTGACGATCAGGCATGCTCGCCAGCGTTCCACACTCGCGTCTACTTTCCTGCGGTCGTAGGTCGGGCTGAACCGTGAATTCAAAGGTCCCTACGTACGGACCATTGAATTCACGGTTCGCCGCCACCCGGCGCTCTCCACTGCACGCGACAGAAATGAAAGCCCTGCTACACGTTGAAGCGGAACTCCATGACGTCGCCGTCGAGCGGGTGGTAGTCCTTGCCTTCGATGCGGATCTTGCCTAGTTCTTTGGCCTTTGCCCACGAGCCGATTTCCAGCAGCTCATCCCAGTGGATGACCTCGGCCTTGATGAAGCCGCGCTGAAAGTCGGTGTGGATGCGACCGGCGCACTCGGGGGCGGACGAGCCGGCGTAGAAGGTCCACGCGCGGGTCTCCTTCTCGCCGGTGGTCAGGTACGTGCGCATGCCCAGCAGGTGGTACGCCGAGCGGACCATGCGGAACAGCGCACCCTCACCGAGGCCGAAGCCTTCCAACATCTCCGCACGCTCGACCGGGTCGACGATGGTGGCTGCCTCGGCCTCCAGCTGCACGCACATGCCGATGACTTCCACGTTGTCGCCAGCGGACGTGAACTCGTCGCGCACGCGCTGCTCGAGCTCGGGGATGCGGTCGAGGTCGTTCTCGCCGACGTTGACCACGGCCAGCACGGACCGGTTAGTCAGTAGGAAGTAGGGCTTGAGCACCTCACGCAAGTCGGCCTTCAGGCCGGCTCGGTAGAGCGGCAGGCCTTGCGACAGAGCGTCGTACGCGGCCTGCAGTGCTTCCAGCTCGCCGGCTGCGTGCTTGTCCAGCTTGGCCTGACGGGTGGCCTGGTTGAGGCGCTTCTCCACCGTCTCCAAGTCGGCCAGTGCCAGCTCGATCTCGACCACACGCAGGTGATCCAACGGGTCAGTGGGGCCGGTCACGTCGTCGTCAACGAAGGCACGCAGCACGAACACGATGGCGTCGACCTCGCGAATGTTGGCGAGGAACTTGTTGCCCAAGCCCTCACCCTTTGACGCGCCCTCGACGAGGCCGCCGATGTCGACGACCTCGACCGACGCGTGCACCAGCACCTTGGTCTTGCTCATCGCGCCCAGGCGCTCGACGCGTTCGTCGGGAACCTTGGCCACGCCGATGTTGGGGTCCTTTGTAGCGAAGGGGTACGGCGCCGCCAGCGCGCCCCCGCCAGTGAGAGCGTTGTACAACGAGCTCTTGCCCGCATTGGGGAGACCGACCAGGCCGAAGCGTTCCATAGCGCCCGTGAGGCTACCGGCGGGGAAGTCGCCATGAGATTTGCCGTTTCCGCGATCTCGCCATGCCCAGTACAGGTGTGAAGCCCACCGCCATCGCCACCGTCATCCTTGCGACCACGTTGGCCGTTGCTGCCACGCTCGCCACGCAAGCAGGAGCGGGCCAACTCGGCGTCACGATGCCGGCCAACTGTGTGGCGCACACCAGCTTCAGTGGTGGCGCCGACGCCGATGGCGACTATCGCTGCGCCGGTTTCGCCATCAGCTATCACACAGGTGGCGTGTCTCGGTCGCCGTTCCCGATCTGGGCGGGCCAATGGCTGTTCACCGATGAGGCCGGGCAGTTCCGAGTGGGCTCGTGCACCTTCAATCGTGGCGAGCACCCGACCGTGGAGCTGCCGTCGCACCCCGTCAGCCAAAACTTCCCCAACGACCCGACCGGAGCGAAAGGCGCCTACCTCACCTGGCGCTACGGCGACGCCAGCGACAACCTGACGGCGGCCGCCATGTGGGCGGTGTTCCACTACTACGCGCAGGATGCAGCAGGCACGAACCGTGCCACCAATGGCAGCGCCCCGCTTGTTCCCTCCCTCGATGGCATTGCCGCCGACAGCGGTTCCGTCGAGCTGCAGACCCGCACGCAACAGCTCGACCACGAAGCCGTGCGGTACTCGGGCCAGTGGCAGGTGACGGTGTCGCTCAGCCCCGACGGCGTGGTCACCACCACGCTCATGTCCGGCACCGTGCCGGTTGCCGACCAACCGATCTCCGTACTCGTGAGTGGCACCGATCGCACATTGGCGGCCACCACGGGTGCGGATGGCGCAGCCACGGTGACGGTTCCTCTCGCTGCCGGAACCGTCACCGTGGTCGCCACTGCAAGTGCCCCCGGCCCGGCGGTGATCTTCCGCGGCACCCCCGCCTCGCCCGACCCGCAGGGCGCCCAGACGCTGGTGACGGGCGGCGCACCCTCCGCGCTGTCCGCCACCGCGCAACTGGACGTGGCGACGACGACCACCGAGCCGGCGACGACCACGACCCTGCCCAGGACGACAGTGCCAGCAACGACAGTGCCGGAGACGACGTCGACCGTGCCTGAGACCACGACGCTGCCCGAACCGAC